>JAHZEH010000042.1:3441-11503 GCA_019421925.1 Clostridia bacterium | reverse complement strand
TCCGCATTCTGCACGGAGTTGTAGGCGCGGACCTGCATCACGAAATAGATGAGGCTGTTTTTGGCATAGAGGTCTTCGCTCTTATCGAAAAACAATCCTGCAAAAGTCCCCTCCTGCACAGAAAAGAACGCGGAATAATCCGCGTCCTTTTCCCATCGCTCTGCTATGCCCGGAAGCAATTATTTGCTCTCCTCAGCAGAGGCTTTTCTCATAACAGTGGCCAGAGCGGCAGCGGAGAGCAGCGCGCCCAGCGTGAGGGCCAGAGCGATATCAGCGCTCTTGTCGCCGGTCTGGGGCACCTCCTCCTCCTCAACCTCAGGGATTTCCTCCTCGATGATGTCGTCATCAATCTCATCGTCCGGAATCTCGTCGGTGCCCTCGTCAACCTCGCCGTCGTCAACGGGGACGGGGTTGTAGGTGGCCGTCAGAGTCGCCTTATAGGTGGTGGCCTGCTCAAAGTTTTTGTCCTGCAGCTTGTAGTTGGCGTTGGTGGAGAAACCAAAGTCGTTCATCATGGTCTCCAGCCGGGCGGATTCCTCAGTGTTGAACGCGGGCGCGCCCGTGGTCGTGAAGACATACTGGCCGCCGAAGGTGCTCTTGGAGACGGTGACTCCGCCCTTGACGAGACCCAGGGAGAGGCCATAGCCCTCGGCATTGGTCACCTCAGTGTCCAGCGTGACAATTTCGACGTGGGAGCCGTTGACACGGGTGGAGATCTGATAGCCAATGGTGGAGAGGGAAGCCGCCACGTCGGTGGGCCAGGCGGCGGTGTTGCTGGTAGCCGGCCAGGTGGCGGGGACCTTTTTGATGGTGTATTCACGGCCATTGAGGTTGACCGTCAGGCTGTCGCCCTTGAACTTGAATTCGGTGGGAGCGACCTTGGCCGTGGCGGAACCGGTCTTGGCATCCCTGTTGAGGCCGGCAAAACCGATGTGGAAGGTCGTGGAAGCCGCCTGGTTTTCACCCTCGCGGATGGCCAGGTTGATGGCCTCATAGCCCTTGTTGATATTGGAATTGTAGGGATCGTCGTCCCACACCTTGATGGTGAAGGTCATGCTGTTGTCGCCCTTTTCATAGGTGACGGCCTGGGTGGCGCCCGCCTTGACCGTGCCGTTATCCGTGGAGACAACGTCGGCATAGGAGGCGTTAAAGGGATGGGTCAGCACCACGTCCGTCTGGGTGCTGAGGGACAAATCGCTGGTGGGCGAGGAGACAATGACCTTATACTCATTGCCGACAGCGCTGGTCACTTTGCTGTTTTTGGCGGGGTTTGCAATGCTGATCTCCATGGTGTAATACACCAATTCGTTGACCGCAAAGCTCTTCTGGCTGTTATCAACCAGGTTGCTCCAGACGCGGGTACCCTGGGCCGTCGCCATGGCGTCCGTGACGAAGAAGTTCTTCACCTGAAAAGCGTCCGACTTAGCCGCCTCATCCGCGGTGGGGCCGACCACAAATGCAAGCGAGGCCGCCATGGAAAGGCTGAGCACGCCCGCCATCACCTGCGAAAGATATTTCTTGAGGTTCATCATATGCGTATTGCTCCTTTCGGTTTGTGAATGCGGGGAGGTGTTCCAGGCCTGAGAACATCCCCGAGGCACAGTCCTATCCTAGCAAGTCGAGCCCCAAGAATCAATAGATTTATTACGAATTTATTGCATACTATTACGTTTTTACACTATGTACATGACGAGTTCGTAATATATTCATCCTTCATCTTTATTTAGTTCATCATTATAACATATTTTTCCAAATTTGGAATTGAGCAGCACATCCTCGGAGAACAGGCTGCGCCCCATGCTGCCGGTCTGATACGGATAGACGGCGTATTGCCATCCGGTCCAGCTCGCCCACTTATGGCAGAGGTCGGGAGGTCCCCCGCAGTGATCCGCCACCCAAAGATCATACCGGTTGAGCCCGGCGCTGAGTTTCTCCAGAAGGGCAGCCGATGGAGCAAACAACATCCCCTCCTCTGCGCCCATGCCCTCCAAAAAGGCGGCGCACAGCCCCGTGCATCTCTCAGGGGAATCCCCCCATCCAGCCAATGCCAGGGCCGGCAGGCAGTCCACATCCGCATCCTCCAGCAGAGCTGCAAATTCCCTCCCCTCCCGCGCGCCTGTTCCCTCATCGGGAGAAGCGAGTACATAACAGCCGCCCACCCATAAACCCTTCCCCTTGGCCAGAGCAGCCTGGCGCAAAAAGCATCCAGCCTCCTTCTTCCCCCTCCCCACGCGCAGATAGAGCACCTTTGCCTCGTCCGGCAGGATGGAGAAATCTGTCCAGTCCACCCCCACGTCTATTCCCTCGTAGCGCTGCATCCTGAATCCCCCCTTCTCCTCTATCATACGCGGCAAAATAAAAAAGAGCGCGCTGCGCTCTTTTTTCCTCCGCGATTTCTTCAGGGCATCCACTCCAGGCGGATATTCTCCAGAATCCGGTTCTCCCCCTCTCTGGGAAACTGCAAGGACAGCTGTCCCTCCCCTGGCAGCGGGGACACATAGGTCTCAAAGGCGGTAGTGGGCACCACGTCCCACTCCATGTCGGGGCAGGCGTCCAGGGCCTCCTGCCGCTCCATCCCCAGCGTCACACCCTGGGAGAGCTTTATATCCAGCAAAGTGCCACAGTCCTGACCAGCCTCTACCAGAGTGATCCAGCCGTTCTGTGCGGCAATCTCCCCATCGGTGTCGTTGTGAATGTTGGTGCGCAGCACCTGGTTTCCCTTGCGCAGCAGCGCGCGGGTGTTGCCCCGGGGGCTGAGGCGCTCGCCATCCAGGCGAACAAGAACCCAGCCGTTCTGGATGAACTGGGAGACGGGGGCGGGCAGACGGTAGAGATCTCCCGCATACTCCACGCACAGAACCCCCTCATCCAAGGTCTGAGGCGGTTCATAGAGCAGAACCGACTGAGGGGCGGCCTCATCCCCCCCGTCCTGAGCCGGTCTCTCATAGTCCTCAAAGCGCTCCACGTCAATCATATCCACCAGATTGCTCTGGGTGTCCACCTGCAGCTCCACGTACTCATAGCTCTGCAGGGAGTACAGGCAGTTCTCCGATTGCAGGGCGGCATAGCGGCTGGTGGGTTCTCCATACAGGGCGGCGACATCCTCCCAGGCGGTCCCCAGCGTCACGCCGCCATAGAGTTCCAAAGACGCGGCTTTCTCCCCGCCGCTTTGAACCCGCAGTCCGCCAACCATGCAGTCCGCCCCCTTCTGGGCGCTGTCCGTCAAGTTGACCAGCGAGACCGTCACCTGGAGCCCCTCCCGCGTCATGGTCTGGCCTGTCAGATACTGGCCGGCGCCCAGGGAGCACTCCTCGATCTGTGGAATGCTCCAGCCATTGCTGGCAAACAGGCTGTAAGGGGTGGGAAGCTGATATTCCTCCCCCTCCAAAGTCACTTTAAATTGATATAAGCCCTCCTCTGCCTGGGCCACAGTCGCGCTCTCCGCCCGGTCGGACTCTGCCGCCACAGGCTCCTCCTCCGGTTCCGCCGCCAGAGAGGCCGGTTCCGCCGCCTGCAGCGCAGGCCCAGCGGCCCGGGGCACCTCCTGAACGGGCTCCTCCTCAGCCTCCCCGGCCTCGTCCGGGATGATCTCCACCGGCTCAGGCCAGTTTCCGGCATCGGTTTTCACAGGACCGGCCTGGCCGCCTGCTTCCGGCTTCTCCTGGGGAGCGGGAGCGGCGCAGGCTGTCAGCAAAAGGATCGCCGCAATCCATACGGCAAACACTTTTTTCATACAAGAATCCTCCTGCCCCAGTTATTTCCAGGGCAGATGCATTATAGCACAGAGGCCTGTAAAATACCACCCTCAACCGTCAAAACCGGGGCATCCCGGACCCGGCTTTCCGAAATCCTCCCCGGGCCATCGCCCCCGGATGCCGCCTCCCCGCCGATGATCGCGCCTGGCCTATGTCTCAGCCTTCACAACCGGCGTCCAGGTTCAAAAATACTCGTCAATCACAAAGAAGCCCGCCTTCCAGTGAATAAAATCCAAGGCGGATCCGGAGCATGTAAATCGCCGGGCCAGCAAAAAACCGCGGGAACGCAATGTCCCGCGGTTTTTATGGGGCCCAGATATCAGCGGATCTGGCCGCTGCCGAAAATGCAGTATTTGGTGGTGGTCAGCTCCCGCAGGCCCATGGGACCGCGGGCATGGAGCTTCTGAGTGCTGATCCCAATTTCCGCCCCCAGACCAAACTCCCCCCCATCCGTGAAACGGGTAGAGGCGTTGACATATACCGCCGCCGCGTCAATCTCATCGTGGAAGCGCATGGCCTTGGCATAGTTCTCTGTAACAATGGCCTCGGAGTGCTTGGTATTGTGGGCATTGATATGCCCAATAGCCTCGTCGATTCCCTCCACCACCTTGATCCCCAAAATGAGATCGGCGTACTCGGTGAACCAGGCCTCCTCCCTAGCGGGGATGGCCCAGGGCAGCAGGGCACAAGCCTCCGTATCCCCCCGCACCTCAACCCCCTTGGCCCGCAGGGGCGAGGAGATCATGGCGAGGAACTGGGGCGCAACGGGGCGGGCCACCAATAGCTTCTCCGCAGCATTGCACACCGCCGGGCGGGAGCACTTGGCGTTGTAAAGAATGCGGGCGGCCATCTCCAGGTCTGCCTCATCGTCTACATAGATATGGCAGTTGCCCGTGCCCGTCTCGATGATGGGCACCGTGGCGTTTTGCACCACCGACTTGATGAGGCCGGGTCCGCCCCTGGGGATGAGCACGTCGATATAGTCGTTGAGGCGCATCATCTCGTTGGCCACAGCGCGGGAGGTGTCCTCCACCATGCCGACCGCTCCGGCCGGGAGTCCCTCCTCATAGGCGGCGGCTGAACAGATGCGTGCAATGGTCAGATTGGAGCGGATGGCCTCCGATCCCCCCCGCAAAATGACCGCGTTGCCCGCCTTGATGCACAGGCCGATGGCATCGGTGGTCACGTTGGGCCGGGCCTCATAGATGATTCCGATGACCCCCAGGGGCACCCGCCGTTTGGCGATGAGCAGACCGTTGGGGCGCTTTATCATCTCGTCCGCCCCGCCCACAGGATCGGGCAGCGCCGCGACCTGGCGCAGGCCGTCGGCCATGCCTTCAATGCGGGCCTGGGAGAGGGCCAGGCGGTCCTGCATGGGCTTGCTCATGCCATTTTCCCGGGCCGCAGCCAAATCCTCCTCATTCGCCGACAGAATTTCCGGCATGCCCGCACACAGGGCGTCCGCCATAGCCCAAAGGATGCTGTTCTTCTGCTCGGTTCCCATCGTCATCAAAGCGTATGCCGCGGCTTTTGCCCTGGCGGCTACCGTCATAAGGTCCATGGTTACTCACTCCTTTTAGAGCAGTATAATCCATGAAGCGCCGCAATGCAACGATTTCAGCTCTCGAAATCCTCCAGAAAGCTCTCGATCTCGCTCAGCGAGCCGAAGCCCATCCCTTGCTCCAACTGGGCAAGGGTCTCCTCCCCCATCGTGTCCAGGGAGTTTGCAAAGGACACAACAATCCTCCCGTCATGCCAGACGACCAGCTCGTCGCCCTGGCTGCGCAGGAGATAGGTGTCCTCGGGCTCCTCCTCCCCCTCCTGCTGGGCGATACCCTGGGCAGGCTGGAGGCTTGGACTGGGCGCCGCCGTCAAATCGGGGGCCAGAGGGGTTCCCCCCTCTTGCTCGGGCGACGGGGAAGTTCCTGCGGGTCCAGAGGACTCCTGGGGGAGAGCTCCCTCCCTCTGTGGCGGACTGGTCATCCTCCCGACGAGAAATCCCAATGACGCGACTGCAAGACCGCCGACCACCACGGCCGCGGCCAGCATTGCGCTGTTTCTTTTCATGTGGCCAACCTCCTTGATCCTTTGATCTATTTCTACAGGTTGTCCCCATTGTGCCCCATATTCATTCTTTTTATGCGAACAGATCCTGCCGCCCGGCCCCCTCTCCCCTCCGCGCCCTCAATCCACGCTCTCAACCGTCAGATTCAGCATGGAACCGGAGGCATACTCATAGATATACCATCCCCTGCTCTCCCCGCCCCTCTCGTCCGGGGCATAGGAGAATGTCACGGCTGCATGACCGCTGTCCAGAAAAGCGGCCACCTCCATCCGTGAGACAACAGGCGTCCCCGCCTCCCCCAGGGAAGGCGGTACGGGGACATTCCTGGAATTGGAAGCCCCCGGATTAAAAATTTCCGCACCTGTCCCATAGTTGACAGCCAGCAGGCGGCTGTCCTGCGACCAGACAAAGGCCGGGGTTCCATTCCCCTGGTTGACGCTGCGCCAGTGCGTATCCTCCCCTCTTTTCTGAACGATGACCAGATTGCTCAGGCGGTTATAAAAGGCCTCATAAGCCCCGTCGGGTGAGATGGACCTCCCCTGCCGCGTCAGGGCCAGAAGAATTGCCCCGGCGGCCAGCGCCGCCAGGACGGCAGCGCCCATCCATAGATATTTTTTCTTCGTCCTCATCCCCGGTCCCCCCTCAAAAGTCCTCTTCCCAGCTCCCAGGCCTGACGGGGATAGTCCGTCTTTTCCAGATCCGCCCGGTCAAAGCAGCCCAGAGCCAACACCGATCCTCCATCCTCCCAGCCCAAATAGCTGGCAATCCTCTCAAAGTGGATTTTAAGAGCTTCCATCCCCTCTGGCTTTTGGTCGGCACAGACCGCCAGCAGGCAGATCCTCCGGTTGCCCCGCTTCAGCTCGCTGCTGAAGGCATGAAACCGGTCCACCACCGCTTTGAGCTGGGAGGGCATGCCAAAGTAATAGAGCGGAGCGGCAAAGGCCACCACCTCCGCCTCCAGGAGCTGGGCACGGATTCCATCAAAATCATCCCGCTGGACGCATTCCCCGCCGTGGCTCTTGCAGTGGTTGCACCCCAGGCATCCCCCCACCTTGAGGAACGCCGCGTCCACCCGGGCCACCTCGCAGCCCGCCTCCCGGGCCCCCCTCTCAAACTCGTCCGCCAGCAGATGGGTCGTCCCCATCCTGTGGGCGCTGCCTGTGAGCAACAGTACTTTCATTGTGTTGACCTCCTTCTGTTTCGATGGATGGCGCCAGGCCGGCAGCGCTCCCTGACGCAGGTTCTTCTCCACCCCTTGCTCCTTGGCGGGAAGTCCCTGTGGGAATAGAAACCGGCAACAGCTGCCGCCCTGGCCTGAGCAATGAAATCCGAACCACGGTTCGCATTTCATTGCTCAGGCTAGTATACCATCCACGCCACACAAATTCTATGGAAACGGAGTCCACGCCTCCCCCTCCCACCGCAAAAGGGCCGCCGCAAGCCAACTGCAGCGGCCCTTCCGTCCTCCCCGTGAAGTTATCCCAGGGCCACATATTCCCCCCAGACAAAGCCCTCCAATGCCTGTCCGTTGGCGATTGCCCGGACATGATACCAGCCCTTCTCTTCCCCCAGGATGGCCAGGGCGTTCCCTTTGCAGAGGACGGCCACCGATTCGGAGCTTCGGCCCGCACGCTTCCGCAGGTTGACCCGGTTTGCTAAGAGCGTTCCCATCCGCTCCACCTCCGGCTCCCCGGCCAGAAAATCCCCCAGCTCCGAGACGTTGCCGGTGGGCACATAGACCCGGCCCAGCGCATCCACCGGGTACCATTGAATCAGGGTGTAGTCCCCGGCCTCCGGCAGAAATCCGGGGACAAGGGGATAGTGCAGTTTGGGCGTCTCCTCTTTGATCTGGATCAGATAGCGGCCCGCAGGCGAAAAATCCCTGGGACTGACAGAGGCCATCAGGGTGAGAGAATCCCCCTCCCACTCCCCGTAAACCGTGGAGTACACCTGGAAGGTGAGGGTGTTGACACAGTATCCAAAGGAATCCCCCTCGAGGATCTCGCCCTCCGCCAGCCCCCCCGGTACTCCTCAATGGAGCTGAGTTGGACATACAGGAGAATCCCGACATCCCTCTCCCCCTCCTGGATCTCCCGGCGCATGGTCTCAAAGGTTGTCCCCAGAAAGCCCTCCCCGTTTTCATCGGGGAGCTCCGCTTGGGCGGCGGCGGGCAGGAGCAGCAGTATACAGCCCATCAAAAGGGCGGCAAGCGTATGGTTTCTCATCGGCAATTCTCCTCTCA
>JAHZEH010000042.1:0-3431 GCA_019421925.1 Clostridia bacterium | reverse complement strand
ACAAGCATGTAAAAGTCATGATCAGCATCATATTTTAAATACAAGGTATAGGCGCCTCCTTCCATTACTGCTTCCAAATAGATATGATTGGCTGAGATGTACTTTATCTCTGCAAGAAACACTCGCGGCTGGAGGATTCGAAGCCCCCGTTGGTGGTACGCACGAAGGGGTTACTGTAGAATGCCCTCCAAATCCCAACGCATGCGCAAGCTCATGCAGTACTGTATTCGATAGAGCTGTATCTGACCGAGCCCCATAGGAATATGATTGACCTCCAATCGTTAACGTACCTGCACTCTGCTTATTCGCAATATATACCACTTGAGGCTGAGTCTCTGTATATCTTCTTATTTGCTTTGTCTCCGTCTGTCCGGGTGCGGAATACCATCCCTGAGACTGAGAAGCCGCCCCTTGTGTCCGACCATTGCTGACAGTACCATTGAAAGTCAATAATGAGATGTCCAACACCTCATATTTTATTCAACTTTAGAATAACATTGCCCCCCATAAACACGTATTTAATTCCAAATTAACAAACATTTTACAATTTCAGATAAAAACTTGTAACTAATTTACAAACAAAAAGAGCGGCCTCCGCAATCACACGGGGCCGCCCTTGTTGGGCAGATGTGGGCCTTGGAGACAGTAAGCCTACTCGGCCTCCATCATCATCTCCTTGACCTTCATGAGGCGGGTCAGGTTGCCGCGCTCGTTCTCCTCCAGCTTCATGGTGATGAAACGGATGGTGGTCTGCATCTCCGGGATCATAACGTGCTCCAGAGCGTTGACCCTGCGGCGGGTCTTCTCGATCTCGTCGGCCAGCATGTTGCAGGTCTTCTCCACCTCGGCCAGCTCGATGAGCAGGGGCAGCAGGGCGGCCAGGTCTAAAACCGCGCCGTCCAGCTCGCTGGAGGTAAAGGCGAAACCGTAGGGCAGGTCCGCCGCCTCGTCGCTGCCCACATACTGGATGGTGGGCACGTCAACAGACATGATATTGCGCCTGCCTGTCTGTACCTTGGCCTCGCGCGCCGGGACAAGCAGCGCCTCGGACACGGCCTCCGACCCCATCTGCGCGCAGGCGATTGCAAAGCGGCCCATGGCGGCGCCCAGCTGGCGCTCCACCTGCTCGCGCAATTCCTTGTCGCGCCGGATATAGCCCATGAACTGGCGGACCATCTCGTCCCGCTTGTCCTTGAGCAGCTTATGCCCGCGCGTGGCGGTTTTGAGTCGCTTTTTGAGGCGGCTCAGCTCCATGCGCGTGGGGTTGACGCGGATAGCCATGCTCAGCCCTCCTTATCTTCCTGGGCGGGGAGGTATTTGTCGAGATAGGCGTCGCGGATACGCTTGAGTTCGCTCCTGGGCAGGATGGAGAGAAGTTTCCAGCCGATGTCCAGGGTCTCCTCAATGGTGCGGTCCGTCTCATAGCCCTGGGAGACATACTCCTTCTCAAACTCAGTGGCAAACTTGGCATAGAGTTTATCCACGTCCGACAGGGCCGCCTCGCCCAGAATGACGGCCAGCTCCTTGGCGTCCTTGCCCCTGGCGTAGGCGGAGAAGAGCTGGTTCATGGTGTCGGCGTGATCCTCGCGGGTCTTGCCTTTGCCGATGCCCTTGTCCTTGAGACGGGACAGAGAGGGGAGCACGTCGATGGGAGGCGTGACGCCCTTGCGGTGCAGCTCACGGGAGAGGATAATCTGTCCCTCCGTGATATAGCCCGTCAGGTCGGGGATGGGATGGGTCTTGTCGTCCTCCGGCATGGAGAGGATGGGAATCTGGGTGATGGAGCCCGGCTTGTTCTTGATGCGGCCAGCCCTCTCATAGAGGGAGGCCAGGTCGGTATAGAGATAGCCGGGATAGCCGCGGCGGCCAGGAACCTCCTTGCGGGCGGCGGACACCTCGCGCAGGGCCTCGGCATAGTTGGTGATATCCGTGAGGATAACCAGCACATGCATGCCCAGCTCATAGGCTAGGTATTCGGCGCAGGTGATGGCCATGCGGGGTGTGGCGATACGCTCGACGGCCGGGTCGTTGGCCAGGTTCATGAAAAGCACGGCACGTTCAATTGCGCCCGTCCTGCGGAAGTCGGAGATGAAGAAATCCGCCTCCTCAAAGGTGATGCCAATGGCGCCGAACACGACGGCGAAGCCCTCGCCCGTGCCGCGCACCTTGGCCTGGCGGGCAATCTGAGCGGCCAACTGGGCATGGGGCAGACCGGAACCGGAGAACACCGGCAGCTTCTGGCCGCGCACCAGAGTATTCAGGCCGTCGATGGCCGACACGCCCGTCTGGATGAACTCGGCGGGGTAGTCGCGGGCCGCCGGATTGAGGGGGGAACCGTTGATGTCGAGCTGCTTTTCAGCAATGATGGCCGGGCCCCCGTCGATGGGGCGGCCCATGCCGTCAAAGACGCGGCCCTGCATATCAGGGGATACCCCCAGCTGGATGCCGTGGCCCAGGAAACGGGCCTTGGCGTCGGCGATACGCAGGCCCTGGGAACCCTCGAAGAGCTGCACCATAGCCTTGTCGCCGTTGATCTCCAGGACCTTTCCGGCACGCAGTTCGCCGTCGGCCTGTTCAATCTCCACCAGTTCGTCGTATTTGACGCCCTCAACGCCCTCGACGAGCATCAGCGGGCCGACGACCTCCCGGATGGTTTTGTATTCCTTACGCATGGACAACCCCTCCTTCCGTCAGAGCGATGAACTCGGCGTCCATCTCTCTGTTGATGGCTGCGAACTTCTCGGCCCGCTCCTCCTCCGGGATATACTTCATACGACCGATCTGCTCAAGCACCTTCATGCCGGCGATCTTGTGGAAGGACACGTCGGCATCCAGAGCGTCCTGCCCCTTCCGATACCAGGTCAGGATGGTCTTGAGCATGCCGTACTGCTTCTCGGGGGAGGCATAGGTATCGACCTCATGGAAAGCGTTCTGGTGGAGATAGTCCTCGCGGATGGAGCGGGCGCATTCCAGCGTCAGCCTGTCCTTATAGCCCAGGGCATCCACGCCCACCAGACGGACGATCTCCTCCAGCTCGGACTCCTCCTGAAGGATGCTCATGGTTTCGCCCACCATCTCGGACCAGTCAGGAGCAATGGTCCTGTCAAAGTAGGCGTCCACCTTGTCGCGGTACAGCGAATAGCTCTGCAGCCAGTCGATGGCGGGGAAATGGCGCTTATAGGCCAGGCTGGAGGACAGCCCCCAGAAGACCTTGACAATGCGCAGCGTGCCCTGGGATACGGGCTCGGAGGTGTCGCCGCCTGGCGGGGACACGGCCCCGATGGCCGAAATGGCCCCTTCCCTGCCGTCGCCGCCGATGCAGCGGACGATGCCTGCCCGCTCATAGAACTCGGCAATGCGGGAGGACAGATAGGCCGGGTAGCCCTCCTCGCCGGGCATCTCCTCCAGGCGGCCGGACATCTCGCGCAGGG
>JAHZEH010000041.1:229-11552 GCA_019421925.1 Clostridia bacterium | reverse complement strand
TATCATGCTAAATCACTAAATGAAATTATAGCACGTCCGCGCATTTTGTCAACCGTCTATTTAACGGAGCAGGCCCTGCCATTTATCAGCGAGCGTGCACAAATCCTCCTTCATGATCTCCAACTTGAGCATCTGGGTATCGTCCTGAATGCCGCCGCGCTCCAGTTCGCGCAGCAGCCGGTAAATACGTTCGCTCTGATCCAGAAGGGCGGTAAGAAGCACCTCGCCCTGGGCAGCGCGCTGGGGCGCGGCAAAATTGGCGCTGACAAATTCGCTGGAGCCCAAGTCAAATACGTCGCCCAGCCTCGGGATGACAACATTTTCCCCCAGTTCATACTGCAGGCGCTCGCTCAAAGCCTCCAGCGCCTCATCCTCCCCATGCACCAGAAAAACATTGGAGGGGTTGCGCTCAAAGCCCTGCATCCACTCGACAAGCTCGTCCGCGTCCGCGTGGCCGGAAAAGCCCTCAATGCGCTCAATCCGGGCTGCAACACTGATCTCCTCCCCGAAAAGCTTGACCTTTTTAGCCCCATCGAGCAGCATGCGCCCAACCGTCCCCACAGCCTGGTAGCCCACAAAGAGCACGGTGCACTCCTGCCGCCAGAGGTTGTGCTTGAGATGATGGCGGATGCGGCCCGCGTCGCACATGCCGCTGGCCGAGAGAATGACCTTGGGGGCCTTGTCCTCGTTGATGAGTTTGGACTCCTCAACGGACTTGGCAACATGGAGTGAGTCAAAGACCAGCGGGTCCTGGCCGTTTTTAATCAGAGCCAGTGCCTCCTCATCATAGTACCGTCTGGCGTTTTTGCTGTAGATGAGAGTGGCTTCAATGCCCAGGGGGCTGTCGAGATAAACAGGAATGTCGGGGAACTGTGGCAGACGCTTCTCCCGAATGATCTTGGCGATATAATATAAAATCTCCTGAGTACGCCCCACCGCAAAGGCGGGAATGACCAAATTCCCTCCCCGGGAGAAGGTCTCGCCGATGATGCGGCAGAGCACCTCAGTCTTATCTCCCTCCTGGGCGTGCACGCGGTCCCCATAGGTACCCTCCAGCAGCACGCAGTCCGCTTGTGTAATGGTCTGGGGGTCGCAGATGAGCGGCCTGTCGTCCCTGCCTATATCGCCGGAAAAAACAATCTTGGTGCTTTTGCCCTCCTCCTCGGCCCAGAGCTCTATGGAGGAGGAGCCAAGCAGGTGCCCGGCATCTACAAAGCGGACCGTAACGCCTTTGAGCACCTCCACAGCGCTGTCGTACTCCACGGGGAAGAACTGCTGAAGCGCACGGTTGGCATCCTCCAGGGTGTAAAGGGGCTCAATGGGCTCCTTGCCCTGGCGTATTCTCTTACGGTTCTGCTGCTCCGCGTCCGTCTCCTGAATATGCCCGCTGTCAGGCAGCATAATGGTACATAGGTCTGCGGTGGCCGCTGTACAGAACACCTTGCCCGAAAACCCTTTTTTCACCAGCAGCGGGATCAGGCCGGAATGGTCTATGTGCGCATGGGTGAGCAGGAGGGCGTCTATCCCCGCGGGATCGAAGGGAAAGTCCCCCTCACCGTATTCATCCTTGGCGTCGCTGCCCTGGCGCATGCCGCAATCCACCAGGATGCTCCAGTCCTTGGACTCAATCAGATGGCAGGAGCCGGTGACCGCCCTCGCCGCGCCGCAGAATCGTAGTTTCATAGTAGTACCCCCTTGCTGAAATTTAAAAAGGAAAAACCCTCATCGGTTATGATGAGGGTTTTACGCCCCGTTTATTTCATCTCGGCCTGGATTTCTCCCTTGGCCATGAAAACAACCGCCAGCGTCCCCGGACCGGCATGGGAACCAATGACGGGGCCCACCGGCTGGATGACGATGTCAAAGGGCTTGATCTGTTCCCGGATGAGGGATTCCAGCAGGGCCGCATCTGCGGCGCAGTCCGCCTGGCAGATGACCACCAGGGCGTTTTGAGCGTCTGCAATGTTCTCAGACGCAAGCTGTACAATCCGCTTGATGGCCTTTTTGCGGCCCTTGGCCTTCTCAAAGGGCTCCAGCTTTCCGGCCGGGCTCTCGTAAAGAATGGGTTTGATGTCCAGCATGGAACCAAAGAAAGCTGTGGCGGAGGAGACGCGCCCGCCTCTCTTGAGATAGACCAAATCATCCACCATGAAAAAAGCGGAGAAATAGGTCCTGTTCTGCTCGACCCACTGGGCCACCTCTTCTATGGAGGCGCCATTGAGACGCATCTGAGCGGCCTTGCGCACCAGAAGGGCCTGAGGTGCGGAGATGCGCAGCGTGTCCACCACGATGATCTTGCGCTCAGGGAACTGCTCCAGCATCTCCGTACGGGCAACG
Organism: Clostridia bacterium; assembly: GCA_019421925.1. Lineage (GTDB taxonomy): Bacteria > Bacillota > Clostridia > Christensenellales > CALWSW01 > JAHZEH01. The sequence continues at coordinate 9,215 of JAHZEH010000041.1, read as the reverse complement.
CAGGCACAGTTATAGGTGCCGCTCAGCTCGGAGGAGAGCCCCAGGTAGAGGATGTCCTTGCCCGCCTCCAGATAGGGCTGCCAGAAAGCCTTGAAATCCTCGATGTTGCGCTGGGCCGTGGTAACACGGGCTCCGTCGCGCATCTTTTGATAGAACTCCGCCATATCCAGCCCTTCGAAGAAGTTGAACTCATCCTCCACTCCGTCGACTGCATAGGGCATGAGAATCGCCTGAATATCGAATTCAGCCAGCCAGGAATAGGGCATTTCCGCATCGGAATCCGTCATAAGAATATAAGAAAATTCCATTCTAAAACCTCCGTTTGGGATTTATTTCATTATAATCGATTGAGCAAAGAAGCGCAACCGATGCACATTGCGCGCCGGTTGCGCCCTTTCTCTAGCCTATCTTTATTCAATCATGTTCTTTTTATACATTACGCGGGCAACCCCGATGGAGATCAGCGAAGCGACAGGTACCATCAGCCCAACCATACCCTCGCTCAGCCCCAGCAGGAAGACCGCAATCATAATGGCCATGGGCAGGATAGCCACCTTCCAGCGTTTGGAGATGAGCATGACGCCCAGCGCGCCAAAGAGCGCGGGGAGCACGTTGTCAAATGCAGGCTTGAGCGCGGGGCTGTTGATGATGGGCTCCAGGGGGCCCAGCAGCAGCACGCCCAGCAGAACGATCAGCGTCGTGACAATGGAGGATACCGCAACAGCGATGGTGCTGACCAGCTCGCCCTCCCGGGTGCCCGGTTCCACCCCTACCGCTTTCATCGCCGAGGCGGCAGCCGGAACCTTCATGTTGGCAATGTTCCCCGTAACAAAGGCCAGATAGGAGCCGCCCGCCCCCAGCATGGGGGAATAGTTGAACACCTCGATGATGCCGATGGGCAGATAAACGGACGCCACCGAGACAAGCCCCTTGAAAAGGCTGCCAACATCCGGCCATACGTTGTAGTACAGACAGACAACCGAGGGCACAGCCAGAAAAATCAATACGGCGGCAAGGCCGGTGATCCGGCCCAGCCGGTGCACAGACTCCTCATAGGGGGAGAAAACTTTCTGGGTATTCTGATCCTTGTTTTTCATGACAAATCCCTCCTCAGCCCAGCCAATTGGTGTAGACAATGGACATTCCCATCGCCAGGATCATAGAGAGCGACATGGAGAAGCTCTCCAGCCACTTCATCCCCTTCTGCCTGGAAAGCCAGGTGAAAAGGATCATGGCAAAGAGGCTGGTCAGAAGGGTCAGAAGGGTAACGCCCCCGGCAGAGATCATCTGTCCGCCAAAAGCGGAGGCCAGGCCCACGAACAGGCAGTCTACGAAGATTGCCGCCCATCGGGTATCCTTCTCACGGAGGGTCCCGATCTGGCTCTGGAGCTTTTTCTGATAGAAGGTGGAGAACAGCAGCCCCCAGATAATGCCCAGCGTCATGACCCAGGCAATGCCCGCAAAGGCCTGACCGCCGCCCGCCGCCGCTTCGGACAGGTTGGAGAAGCCGAATCCCTTGGCCGCGCTCTCCGCAGCGACCAGCTCATAGGAGGCCGACCCCACTACCGAGAGACGAATCCAGGGCAGCGGGATACCCAACAGAGGCATGAGGGCGAACAGGGAGATAATGATGGGCAGCGAGGGCACCACTGAGAAGATGGCGCTGGAGGTGATAACCTTTTTGATCCTCCCCTGCTCCATCCCAATGCGCCTGGCTTCGCGCAGCGCCCTGACCAGAAAGATCACAGACTGCACGAGCACAAATACAATCACGAGGATGGCCAGTAAGTACATAATATTTCCGTTTGCGATCTCGAGAAAGGACATATGCTTCACCTGTCTTTCTTGTTTTGTTTCGTGAACTAGAAAAAGGGAGCTTCTCTCCCTTCTTCAGTACGATCATAGAAATTTACCCAGGCAAATTGCCCTTTTTCACACCCTTGATGGGGATACTGGCAATCAAGGCGCCCTGCCTGCGGTCGCTGTCGTCAACTTTGGTGAGCTCGACGTCCATGGCCGCCGTGTCGATCTCCACATATTTGGAGAGTACGGCGATGATGTCGTCCTTGATCTGTTCCACCAGGGCGGGCGGAAACTCTATGCGGTCATGCAGCAGAACGAGCTTCAAACGCTCCTTTGCCACATCTTTGGAGGCCGGTTTGCCCATCAGCCTTTGAAAAATGGATGAAATGGATGCCACAATGCCGACCCCCTTCCCTATTTCTTGGAAAATATCTTTTTGAACCTGCTGAAGAAGCCGCCCTCGCTCTTGAGCTCCATCAGAGGCACCTCCTTGCCCAGCATTCGCTGAACAATGTTGCGGTAGGCCTGTCCGGAAGGGGTGGCTCCGGCGATAACCACCGGTTCTCCCAGGTTGGAGGAGCGGATGATGTTCTCATCCTCGGGCACGATGCCCAGCAGATCCACGGAGAGAATCTCCAGCGTGTCGTCCACGTCCAGCATGTTCCCGGAGTCCACCATATCCTTGCGCAGCCGGTTGATGATGAGCTTGACATAGCTCACGTCGTTGGCCAGAAGGAGGCCGATGATGCGGTCGGCATCGCGCACGGCTGATACCTCGGGCACGGTTACGACCACGGCCTTATCCGCCGCCACGATGGAATTCTTGAAGCCGTGTTCAATGCCCGCGGGGCAGTCGATGATTACGTAATCAAACTCCTGCTTGAGATCGTTGACGAGCTTGATCATCTGCTCAGAACTGACGGCGGTCTTATCCCGCGTCTGAGCGGCGGGCAGAAGATAGAGGCCATCGGTTCTCTTGTCCTTGATCAGAGCGTTTTTCAGCTTGCAGGACCCCTCAACCACGTCCACAATGTCATAAACAATACGGTTCTCCAGCCCGATGACCACGTCCAGATTGCGCAGCCCGATGTCCGCGTCCACCAGGACAACCCGGTGTCCCTGCATGGCCAGGCCCGTGCAGATATTCGCGGTCGTGGTCGTCTTGCCCACGCCGCCTTTTCCCGAGGTAATTACTATGGCTTCCCCCATCAATGAACCCTCCAACTATTCAATGAATTATTGCTGCTTCCGTATGACGCGGCTGGCCGGACGAATGGTGATCGTCCCCTGAAAAACCGAGGCGATCTCCGGATAGCCGACTTCCTCCTGCTCCCCGTCTGGCGCGATGGCGATCTGAGCGCCGATCCGCAGCTGTTGGGGCTGGAGCCGGTAGGCCGTTACAATGGCGGTCTCATCCCCGGCGGAACCGGCGTGGGCCACGCCGCGCAGCGCGCCCATGACGGCGATGCTTCCCGTGGCTACCAGCTCCCCGCCGAAGTTGACGTCGCCGCAGACCACGATGTCCCCATCGTATGCGATACGCTGGCCGTTCCGCACGGTCTCCTGTACAAACATGGCGTTGCACTCCCTGCATGCGCCCACAGAACTGCGCAGGTCCAGGGGCGGCTCCGCAGAAACTTTTGCCGCGGGCCTGCTCTGTCCCCTCTCCCTGCGGATGGAGTCCTCCATGGGCATATTGGGCGCCATTTCTCCAAATTCCACGCAGAGCATGCCGAACTCCTCACGCAAAGTATTGCTCAGCTCCTTGCGCTGCTCCTCGTTCCAGGCATCCCCTACGACGTTCACGCAGGCGGAACCGGCAAAGAAGCTGCGTTTTGCCGCCAGCTTGTCCAGAATGCTCTCGCGGCCCGATTGGTAATCCACCCCGGGCGCGACATGCAGTTCCAAACGCCCCTGCTTTCCCTTAAATGCGACCGAATCCCTCACTGAAACACACTCCATTACACAATAACAATGCGCAGCGCCCCACCTGGAGAACATGTCCCTAATCATGCTCCCCGGCCTGCTGCAAGGGCCAGCTTGAACTATTCTTCACGTCTGCCGGGAATTCCTGCAAAAAACTCCGGGTTTCGCCAATTTTGATTGTTTATGGGAGCAGTTCGTTTGTACCGGGTATATTCTCTTTGGCAACATTATATTTTCGGTCCAGGTAGAACTCAATGATGTCCTGGGCGGTGGAAACCGCCATGGAGCCGGCCTTACCATTGGGAATACAGACAACCACAACAATCTCCGGGTCGTCATAGGGCGCGAAAGCTACGTGCCAGGCCGTGTTCTCCATATCGATGTTGTTCTCGCTGGTGGAGACCTGGGCCGAGCCAGTCTTGCCGCCGACCTGGTCGACATATTTGAAGTTCTGATAGGCAGTGCCGGCCGTACCGCCGTCCTCCAGCGACACAACCTTCTTCATGCCCTCTTTAATGGCCTCCAGGTTCTGCGCGGAGACGCCCAGGTCCTCCACGAGCTGGGGCTCCTCCTCCTTGACCACCTTCCCGGCGGCGTCCACAATCCGCTTGATGATGGTGGCGTTGTATACCTTGCCGCCGTTGAGCAGCGCGGACATATAGCGGGCGACTGCAATTGGCGTCACGGAGACGACCGCCTGGCCGATGCCTGTACGGACGGTCTGGTTGGGATTCCAGCGCAGCTCCAGAAGAATGCTGTAAATCTCTGCGTGCCAGTAGTTATTATTGGTCACGGTCTCCGCAATCCCCAGGTCCTCCCGCATAATGCGCAGGATATCGCTCTTCCATTCCGAGACCTCCCGGTCGTCGATGATACGCAGGAGCTTCTCGGCACAGGTCTCCAGCGCTGCGTCGTCCACCTCTTTCTCCAGCTTCTCACAGTAGCCGCGGAGCTGCCGGACGAGCTGATTGAAGACAAGGCGGGCGACGCCGGTGCCGATGTTCTCCTTGGTGTTGTCAAAGAGCACCTTCTGTCCGCCAATCTGTCCGGCGGTCTCACCGGGAATCTCAATGCCGGTGAGGGTATCCAGTCCCAGCTTGGAGCACCACTTATTGATCAGGTCGATGCCCAGTCGGTCCGCAACGGTGAAGAAGTAATAGTTGCAGGACACCTCGAGAGCCTTGACCACATCGCAGTCCGCATGCCTGCTGTAGTAGGGGTTCACCCAGCAGCGGGGAGCGCCCACGGTCGTGGTGGTATATTTGGTGTACGGTCCCTCGTCGTCTATCTCCTCGTCAATGGTAACAACGCCCTCCTCCAAACCGGCCAGGGCAATGGACATCTTGAAGATGGATCCGGGCATGGTCTTGGAGGCAATGGCCCTGTTGAAAAGAGGCAGGCGGGGGTCCTCGCTGAGAGACTTGTAATCCTCCGTGCTGATGCCTCCCGTAAACAGGTTCAAATCATACGAGGGGTTGCTGTCCATGGCCAGTACCTCCCCGTTTTTGATGTCCATGACTACCACGGAACCCGTCTCAGCCAGCTTGATGTTGCTGACATCGTTGTCCTTGGCTTTTTTCTGATAGGTCTCCAGGTTCTCCGAGAGGATTCTCTCCTGCTCAGCCCGGACGTTCTCTATGTTTTTTTGCAGCGCCTGGGTTGCAACCTGCTGCAGCTCCATGTCCAGCGTCAAAACCACGTCGTCCCCGTCCACCGCGGGCTGGGTGTTCAAAACGCGGATAACCTCGCCGCTGCTGGAAACCTCCACCTCCTGCTTGCCCTGGTGGTCGGTCTCATTGCCGTTGAGATACTCCTCCATGGAGGCCTCGATGCCGGAGATGCCGATGGTGTCGTCCATGCTGTAGCCCTTGGCCACCATGGCCTCGACGGTCTCGGCATTGGTCATTTTGCCCATATAGCCAATGCTGTGGGCGGCAAGCGTCAGCTTGGGATAAACACGTACCGATCCCTCCGCAGTGGACATCCCCTCAAGCTCCATGGAACGGGTCTCCACCTCCGCCACCGTCTCCACCGATACGTCGTAGGCAATCGTGACGGGGACATAGGCCCGGTAGGTCATGAGCTGGACCTCCTGCCAGATGGAGAGAACTTTGCGGGCCTCCTCATAGCTCATCTCCTCGGGGATCTGGTAGAGCCTTCGCATGTAGTTGTAGATCTCCTCGGGTGTGCGCGTTGTACCCATGCTCATATTGGTACGCCAATTGGCTTCGCGGCTGGCTGCCGCCTCCTCGCTGATGTCGCCCCACTCAAAAGCAAAGACGCCGTCGTCTCTGCGCACAATAGCGAAAGTGTCAATGGTCTCCCCGCCGTATCTCTCAACGATTTCGATGGTTTTGCAGATAACCTCAGTGTCAAGGGCACGTCCGACGTCGTTGCGGTGGGAAGTGTCCCTCAAAAACTGAATATTATAGCTCTTCTCGTTGAAGGCGAGCTGCTGGCCGTTCCGGTCGAGGATTTTGCCACGGTTTCCCCTGAGGGTGATGGTCCTGGTGGTCCTGTCCTCTGATTTTTCGGAGAGCTCTGCGGCAGCCTGTCCAATGGTGAGCCTGCCCAGCTGCACAATGAGCGTGATGAACATCGCCAATATAGCCGCAGCAATAACCCAGTACCGTTTATTGATTCTTTCAGGCATTCCTTGCTCCTTTTCCAGAAATTACGGTTGGCGCCGGCTTCTGCGCAACTGTCCCTTGTTCATCCGGCTGTACACAGCATACAGGGGCACCACCATCAGCCCGGTTAGCAGGGCCGAGGGTAAGAAATAGCGCAAAAAGTATCCAAAGAAATTCACATTGTTGCCAAGCAGTTTCAATCCCAGAGCCATCATGCCCTCCTTGAGCAGATAGCACCCCGCACCCAGGGCAATGTGAAAAATCCAGTTGTCCGCGTAATACTTATGGGTGAATATCCCGCAGAGCAGGGCGAGCAGCAGATAGATGAGAGCCTCCAGGCCAATGTATTTTCCAAAGAGGATACCAATGAGCAGACCCGCCGCGACGCCATAGGCCCCCGCCTTCCTTCCGCCCCCCACCAGCGCAATCGTGGCCACGACGGCGATGATGGAGTCGGGCAGCAGTCCCCAGAGGTTGATTCTGACAAAAACAATGCTCTCGAGCAAAAGATTGCACAGCAGAGCCGCAATCACAAGCAGCGCCTTTTTCATCAATTCACCGCCTCAATTACGGTCTTGATAATCATGACCTCCTCCAGCTTGGTGAAGTCCACAGCAGTATCGATGACAGCGGTGCGCTCCGTCTCCCCCTGCGCCCGGCTGACCTCAATTACCTCGCCGATGACAATGCCCTTGGGGAAAACCCCGCCCAGGCCGCTGGTGAGAACCTTATCCCCCGGAACTAGGTCGTTTTCAAAGGGCAGATAGTACATTTGGCAGCGTCCGCCCAGGGTGTTGTCCGCCTCTGTGGAGCCCCGCACAACGCCGTTGTCGCGGGTACGCTCGATCATGCCGCTGACGGAGCTTCTGGAGTCGACAATAGAGATGACCTTGCTCCAGTTGTTGCCCACCTCCATGACACGGCCCACCAGCCCCTCGGGCGTAATGGCAACCATATCCTGTTCAATGCCGTCGCTTCTGCCTACATTGATGGTAAACGTATCAAACCAATAGCCGGGATTTTTACCGATGACCCGGGCCGTAACCATCTCATACTGGGGGTTGTTCTCGTGATAGTTGGCGATCTCGCGCAGACGCTCATTTTCCTGCTGAAGCTCGCCGGTCAGGGAGAGCTGCCCCTCCAGCTGGCGAAGCTGCTCTTTCAGTTCCGCATTCTCTTTTTGAAGGGTGGATTGGCCAAACAGGCCCTTGAACCATTCGCCGATCCCCCCGGTGACAGAGCTGACCGCTCCCTGCACGGGCGTAACAACCGTGCCGACAAGGTCCTCCGGCGTGGAGATGTTTCGGTTTCCCTTGGTAACAATAATCAAAATCACCAATATGACAATGGTGATAATAAGCAATAAGATGGGATGCTTTTTTATAAATTGCACCTGGCTTTCACCTCTCAATGGTATTGATCGTTTGATTATACCACATTCCATCTCTGGGAGCAAAATACTATAAAGTGGGCCGCGCGAATCCTGTTTTTCGCGCGGCCCCCGGGTATAACCTTATTTATTTGGCGCTGCTTCCATATAGGGCCTGTGCGGTCACACTGCCCATGTTCCTTTCGTGCCTGAGATGCATACGGGATGTGAAAATTTCCTGCGCAACGTATCCCAGGCCGCGCACCACGCACAGCTCCGGTTTGTCCGCACAGGCGACGGGTATCATCACTTCCTGCTGCAACAGCTCCGCCAGACCGTTCAGGCGCGCCCCTCCGCCGGTAATCAACAGCCCGTTTAGCAGGATATCGCCGGAAAGCTCCGGGGGCGCCTGGTTAAGCACCATGCGCAGCGCTTTGCTGATTCTCGCCGTACTGATACGCAGTGCAAGGCGTATCTCCCCTTTTTCCAGATGGCGTTTGGCGGGCAGTCCCGTGCGAATATCCCGCCCTCCCACTTCGATTCTGCTCTCGTCCATCCCGGAGGCGTTTTTGAGCTGTTCCGCCACTGCAGAACCGATCTCCATGCCATAGCGGTCGCGGACATAGCGGATGATCTCTCCATCCATCTGGCAGCCGCCCACTGGAAGCGTCTCCTTGCAGACAATGCCCTCCAGGGAGAGCACGGCAATCTCCACAATCCCCGCCCCCACATGGACAACAGCCTGCCCCTCCGGCTTGGAGATATCCAGACCCGCCCCCTTGGCGGCGGCAACCGGCGCGCTCATAAAGCGGACGTCCCGGATCCCGGCGGAGCGGACGCACTCCTGCAGGGCCAGGCGGTGAACCGGGTCAATCTCCGCCGGCACGCCGACAACCGCCCTGACGCGCCGCAAAAAAGTTCCCTGGTTTGCCTTCCATACAAAATACTTGAGCATAGCAGCGGCCACATCCACATCGCAGATCATGCCGTGCTCCACCGGACGAACGGGAAGCACCTCGCTTTTGAAATCGGTGAGCAGTTTGACCGCCTCCGTCCCAAAGGCAACGGGCTTCCCATCCTCCACCTGGACTGCGGCAACAGACTCCTCCTCCAGGATCAGCCCCTCGCCCGCCCTCCAGATTCTCGTCCTTTTGCTCCCCATATCTATGCCCAAATCCCGGCACCATACGTTGGTTATCATGTTCATTCCTCCCAAAAGTTCTCTTGGAAGAATATACCCGTCTTTAGCATCCCGTAT
>JAHZEH010000041.1:0-219 GCA_019421925.1 Clostridia bacterium | reverse complement strand
CCCGTATACCTGACACGGGCAAACATTATCCCACAGATGCCCTGGTTTTTCTTGCCGTATTGTGCTACCTTGTAGGAAGGAGACGACAGATGAAGATGCAAAGACTGAATATTCCGCTGGTGCTCGCCTCCGGCTCCCCCCGCCGCAGGAAGCTTCTTTCCCTGCTAGGCCTGCCATACTCTGTCCTCGTCAGCGACGCGGAGGAGAGGGCGAACCCTT
>JAHZEH010000040.1:1635-11862 GCA_019421925.1 Clostridia bacterium | reverse complement strand
GTCCCCGCCGGGACAGCCGTCAGGCCCCTCCGAATATAGGAAGGAGTCCCTCTCCTCCAGTATCTTATCGTAGCAGTTGAATTGCTCGGGCTTGCCCAGGAAAGTCATGTGTCCCCGCAAGGCGTACCCCTCCTTCCGGAGCAGTGCGTTCATGGCCCCGTTGCTGCCATAGGTGTCAGCTTTCAGATAACAGGTTCCGTTCTGCCCAGCGACCTCCTCTGCCTGCCGCAGTAATATCCGGCCCAGCTTTCTGCCCCGGAAGGCGGGGGATACCGCCAGGTGGTGCACCACCGTCGCACCCCGGCCGCTCGACCAGGAAACCCCTCGATATTCCTCCGGTTCCTCCCGGTTAATGCAGGTCACCCCCGCAATGACCCCTTCCTCCTCGCACACAAAAAGATTCCCTTTCTCTACATCGCCCTCAAAATCCCGCCGGGCGGGATAGTCCTCGTCCCACTGGGGATTTCCCTCCTCGCTCATACGTGCGATACATTGGGCAATCAATTCCATCACCTGATCCAGATCGCTCTGTTTTGCCTGCCGAACCATGGTCATCCTCCTTTACAACCCGATTTTCGTGCACTATAATGCTCAGAAAGAGCAGTACATCTTGTGCTATATATCATACATTTTGTACATTATCCTGTCAATATCCAGGAGGAATTTCATGACTCCAAATATCAATGACCTGGTGGCACAGAACCTCAAGCGCCTGAGGGAGCAAAAACGCATCAGCCTGGACGCGCTGTCCAGGCTGTCGGGAGTAAGCAAGAGTATGTTGGGCCAGATTGAGCGGGGGGAGGTCAACCCCACCGTCTCCACGGTGTGGAAGATTGCCAGCGGCCTGAAGGTTCCTTTCACGGAGCTTATCGACGCCCCCCAGGCGGATATGGAGATCATCCAGGCGGGAGACCTGTCCACCCTTACAGAGGATGGTGGCCGGTACCGCAACCGTCCCATCTTCCCCTTCGACAGCACCTGCCGTTTTGAGACCTACCGCATCGAGATCGACCCCCAGGGCCATTTGGAGGCCGCCCCCCACCCGGCAGGCGTCCAGGAGTTCATCACTGTTTTCTCCGGGGCTGTGACCATCGCCTCCGGAGAGCGGACCGTTTCTTTAGACGAGGGGGACTCAGTGCGCTTCCGGGCAGACCGGCCCCATGCCTACCGCAACGAGGGAACCAGCACCTGCCTTTTGCACATGCTTCTCTATTACCCCCAGCTATAGAAAAGCCGCGGCCTGAAGCCGCGGCTTTTCTATCCTAATTTTCGGGGCGAAAACCCTCGAATATCTTCAGCTCAAAGAGCCTCCCCGCCCTGTCGTACTCCGCTTGGCTCCGGATGGTCCAGGCCACAGTCAGAGGGTGGAACAGCCCCCGGCACAGACGGAAGCCAATCTGATGCGCGTCGCTGTGGCAGTAGGCGATGAAGTCCGGCCGGGCCGCCCCGTTGGTCAGGAGGTTGCGCACTCCAAAGCAGGCCAGGCGGGCCGCCAGTCCCCCCTCCTTTGCCCTCATCCTATCCGAGAGCTGACCGCGCACCACGTCGGGCCTGTGTTTTCTGTACCACCTGACCGCCAGCGGGCTGAAGGACTCCACGCAGTAAACGCCCCTATATCCGCTCAGAATCCGGTTGGCTGCCTCGCAGACCGGGTAGTTGTTCACCGGCGACATCTTGAGCTCGACAATCAGGGGGACTCTGCCCGCCACCAGCTCCAGCACCTCCGTGAAGAGGGGGATTCTCTCGCCGCTCCCCAGCAGGGGCATCTCCCGGAGTTCCTCATAGGAGTAGGAGTCCACCCGCCCCTCAGCGGAGCACATGCGGGCAAGATCATCGTCGTGGAAAACCACCAGCTTGCCGTCCAGGCTGAGCTGCACATCCAGCTCAATCCCATAGCCCCCCTCCACTGCCCGTGCAAAAGCGGGCAGAGAATTCTCCGGCGGGCCCGACTCGTTGTCGAAGAGGCCGCGGTGGGCATAGTCCCAGCCAAGCAGGGGAGCTATTCCCTCCTCCCTCCTCGGGCGGGGGGCCAATAAAAACAGAAACAGTCCGCAGAGCAGGACCAGCCCCGCTAAGACCCAAAGTGCAATTGTCATGACTCTCTCCTCGGTACTCTCACAGACGGCACATCACGATTTCCGCCCCTCAATCCGGCTGTCGCCGTGGCGCACCAGGCTCATCGTCACAAAAGCCAGCGCCACGAACAACGCCGCATAGGGAAAGAGCACCCAATATCCCACGTGCTCCAACAGGAAGCCGGAGAGGATTGGGGTGACTACCTGGGCCGCCATGGAGAAGGTGTAATAATAGCCCGTGTATTTGCCCACGTCCCCCGTGCGGCTCATCTCCACCACCATGGGATAGGAGTTGACGTTGATAGCCGCCCAGGCCACGCCCACCACTCCGAAGAGAATATTGAGCAGGGGGGTATACCGGGTCACCAACCCTCCAACGCCAAAGCAGGCAAAGAGCAGCGCCACCCCGAAAAGGATAGTCTTTTTGCGCCCCACCCTGGAGGATATCATGCCTACCGGCAGATAGGAGAGGATGGCAGCCACAGTGGCCACCATCAGGCAGGAGGCGAAACCTCCCCCCTCCATGCCCCATCTCACCTGAGCGTATTTGGAGAAGGCGGTTGTGACGGCGTTGTATCCCATGAACCAGAAGGCCACAGAGCATAAGATGAGCAGCAGGCTGCGCCGCATGGCGGGTTCCAGGGGAATCTTCTCCCCGGGGATTCCGGGCTTCTCCTCCTCCAGCTCCCCCTGGGCGGACATATCCTTTTCAAGCCTGCGCTCCCGGATTGTGAGCGCAAGAACGCCCGCCGCCGCCAGCATCAGCGCCGCCACAGCGAGAAAGACAGGCAGATAGCTTGGCGTGATTCCCTTGCCCACCAGCAGGCGGATCATCAGAAGGGAATACATGCCGCCGGCCGCCCCCATGAGGTTGATGACCGCGTTGGCCCTGCTGCGCAGGGGCTTGGGGGTCAGGTCGGGCATAAGAGCCACAGCTGGGGAGCGGTAGGTCCCCATCGCCAGCAGCGCCCCGGCCAGCGCCCCGATGAACAGGGGGAATATCCTTCCGTTATCCGCCAGGGGCATGAGCACCATGCTCACAACCGCGCCCACCGTACCCCCAAGGATAAAGGGCATCCGGCGCCCCAGCCGGCTGCGGCACCGGTCGGACAGCGCCCCAAAAAAGGGGAGCATGAACAGGGCGAGCACATTGTCCATGGCCATGATGACTCCCGAGACCGTATCCCCAACGCCAAAGCTGTTTTTGAGGATCAGCGGAACGACCCCCTCGTAAAGCTGCCAGAACGCGCTGATGGAAAGAAACGCCAGTCCTACGAGGACAGTCCGCTTGGTGTTGAGTTTCATGATTCCCATCCCTCCCACTCTCAGATAGTTCCACTTTACCAGAAAGTTGAATTCTTCGCCACCTTAGCCTGAGCAATGAAATCCGAAGCCGTCAAAACGGCCTGAATTGGCGTGCTTTTTTGTTCTCGTCCCTTAGCATAGAACCACTATGCCGCGGTTCCCGGCCTTGAAGTCCGTCCAATTCAGGCCGTTTCGATCCTTTGGCGTTTGCAAAGCCATAGGGTATGGCAGAACAAGGAAGAGAAGGAAGAGAAGGGAGGAATCCTGGCCGGATTCCGACAGACGATGACGCTGCTATGGCGTGCTCTATGGCTCTGCAAACCGTGATTCGGCTTTCATTGCTCAGGCTGCCCAAAGATTTTACGAGAGGACCTAAAAAGGCGGCCCCAACGGGAACCGCCCTTCTTCCGCCATGTTGCCGCCCGCTTCAGCCCATCCGCTTCCCACAGGAGGAACAGAAGGCTGCGCCCGGGTCCAGCTTAGCCCCGCACTGGTCGCAGAAGCGGTTGGGGGCTGCCGCCGGGCCGGAAGCGGCCGGGCCGGCGGCGTTGGTATAAGCGCCGCCGTAGGGGTTATTATAAGGGGCCTTGGCGGCGGACTTGGGCGCGCCAAGGCCCAGGACAAATCCCGCGATGGGGCAGAGCAGGGCCAGCCACCAGCCGATACCGTAGCTGACAAAGGCGCTGACAAGGCCGCCCCAGTCGCCTGCCTGCTCAGAAAGCATTCCGGTGAGCACAAAGCGGAAAACCAGCACCGCAACCCCAGCGATCAGGAGCAGAAACCCGGCTGCCTTCTCGTTGGCAAAGGACACCAGCAGCCCCCCCAAAGCCAGGGCCAGGGCGGCGATCAGCAGGATGGAGCAGAAAATCGTCTCCTCTTCGAAGTCAAAAGCGATCTGGAAGCCGTTGGCGCTGACACCGACGGAGACAAAGGGGAGCAGGAAAGCAAGAATGGTCACGAGTGCAAGAATTTTTTGAATGAGTCCCTTGTTGAGCGTCATAAGATCTTCCTCCTGTATTCTTAGGTGTACCACCGCAGGGGCAGCTCAAAAACTAGTCCGCAGGTTCTTCGGCGCCGCCGCTCTGCTCCTGCTCCGTCCTGGGCGTGCCCAGGGGTTTCCCGCAATTCCTGCAGAATGCCGCGCCCGGCTTGTTGGAAGCGCCGCAGCTGCCGCAAAAAACCGCACCCTCCGACGCACTCTGGGCCGCCTGGGCGGCTGCGGCCTGGGCCGCTGCCTGCGCCGCGGCCGCCTGCCGCTCCGCAGCGCGCTGGGCCGCCTTCTCCTGGGCCTGGACGCGCATCTGGGCGAACTCTGCCGTCTGGGAGAAGCCCCGGAAAGCAAGGAAAGCCAGGGTACCGGTGACCAGCACCTCCACCAGGGCGTTGACGCTGAAGTAGCTGCCATAGGAGAAAAGCATCACAAAAAGCGAGATCAGCTCCATCAGAGCCTGTATGCCCAGGCCGATGGTGAGAAACATGCCGTTATTTCCCGCATAGAGCAGAACGACGCTCCCCCAAAATAGGTACATGGCCAGCGAATTGAGCTGCGAGAGGCCGCTCACGTGGAAAATACCGGTGAGAAGAATCAGAAGAGGATAGATAAATACCGTCGCCACCGCCGCGCCCGAGAGGGACGAGAGGATGGGATTGGCCTGCACATAATCTGCAAGCGCACTTTTGAGCTTTGCATCCTTCATGGCAAAGACCTCCTTAATATAATTGCTTGGCCGGATGAGAGATAAAAAAATACAGCCATGGTAATATTATAGCAACAGGATTCTTTTTTGTCTTGTTCTACAAAAATTTTGCAAATATTTTTGGGAAGCTTGTATTTCTTTGGCCTGTCCTGTGGTATAATTTGTTTACCGAGGAAAACTTTAAGGAGGTTTTACCATGATCCGCTCTTTTTTAGAGGCCGTCAAGGCCCGCCGCTCCCTCTATGGAATCAGCGCCCGGAGCACCCTGCCGGATGGCGCCCTCGCCGAGCTTGTGGAGGACTGCCTGACCCATGTCCCCTCCGCCTTCAACAGTCAGAGCGCCCGCGCTGTGCTCCTGCTGGGGGATGCCCACAGCAAGCTGTGGAACGGAATTGTCCTGCCCACCCTGCGCGCCCGGGTCCCCGCGGAGAAATTCGCCTCCACGGAGAACAAAATCGCCTCCTTCGCGGCCGGCTACGGCACCATCCTATACTTCGACGATACCGCAGTCACGGGCGCTCTTGCCGAGCGCTTTCCCACCTATGCGCAGAATTTCCCCATCTGGGCCCAGCAGGCAAACGGCATGCTCCAGTTCACACTGTGGACCGCCCTGGAGGATGCGGGGATGGGGGCCTCCCTCCAGCATTACAACCCTCTCATCGACGGGCAGGTGCGCGCGGCCTGGGAACTGCCCGAAAGCTGGCAGCTCATCGCCCAGATGCCCTTCGGCGTGCCGACCACCCCGGCCGGGGACAAACAGGTTCAGGACGGCAAAACCCGCATGAGGGTCTTCTCCTGAGTCCTCCAACAAAAAAGGGATTGCGCAAATGCAATCCCTTTTTGAATTTGAATTCCGTTACTGTTCGTTCAGGTCGCAGAAGGTCTCCGTGCTGCCATCCTCCGCGGTAAAGACGTAATCCTTCCCCACCTTCTCCACCGATTTTACCCGGAAAGTGGTGATCTTGCGGTCGCTCTCCGCCGCATACTGGTCGGCTGTATTGTCGTGGATGCAGGTGGTCACGCCATTTTCATGGGTGAGCTCGTCGAGGATGGCGTCCCCCTCAACCGTATAGCGGATGATGAGAATATGGTCGTCGGTCCCGGCTTCCCTGTTTCGGACAAACTCCCCGATGCGGTCAAAGTTGTCGGAACCGTCGCCGGAAATGGTGATCGTATCCTCCGGAGGCAGGCTCTCCTCCCCGGTCACGTCCCCCTCATTCTGCTCCCCCGCCTCATCGGGGACCTCCTCAATAGGGGCCTCCTCCAGGTCGGGATCGTCCTCCACAATTTCGCCGCTCCCATCCGGGCTGGCAGTGGGACCAGCGTCCGGCGTTGGGTCAATGCCGGGCGTGGGCGTGGCTTCCTCAGGCAAATCCGAAGAAGCCGGGGATTGCGCCGGGGTTTCAACGGGTTCCCGCGCCCCCTTTCCCGCGGAACAGGCGGCAAGGCTGAGCGCCAGGGCGCAGGCCGCGGCGCAGGTCAGATATTTATATAGTTTCATCTTGCGGTTTTCCTCCTTGATCAGGTCTCATCCACCCTCCATTCATCAAAACGAAAAAAACCGCCAAACTGTTCCCGTTAATCTTTTCTTTCCCGCCGCCGCAAGCTCTCCTCCTTCGAGAATACGCAGCCGCAGTAGTCCTGCCGGTACAGCCCGTACAGGCGGGAGAGCTCGATGGAGCGCTTATAGCCCTCCTTCTTTTTGAAGTCGGAACACAGGTAGGGCACGCCCCATTGGGCTTCCAGGGCCTGGCCGATCTCGTTGAGCTTGTCCGCGTTTTTGAGGGGGCTGATGCTCAGCGTCGTGGTGAAGAAATCAAACCCGCCCTCCCTGGCGGCGCGGGCAGTCTCCGTGAGGCGCAGAGCATAGCAGCGGAAGCACCGCTCTCCCCCCTCGGGCAACCCCTCCAGGCCGCGAACCGCTTCATAGTAGCGCTGAGGGCAGTACTCCCCCTCCAGGTATGCGACGGTCCCCGGCACGTCCAGACATGCGGCGAGCCTGCGCTGTTCCTCCGCCCGGCGGGTGTACTCCTCCTCCTCTCCGATATTGGGGTTGAAGTAGAATATGGTGATGTCAAAATAGGGGCAGAGGGTCTCAAGGACATAGCTGCTGCAGGGCGCGCAGCAGCTGTGAAGCAGGAGACGAGGCCTCTTGCCGAGCTCCCCCAGAGCTTTCAAAGTCTCCTCCATCTCCCGCTGATAGTTTCTCCTGTTCACAGCTTTCGCTCCCCCTTGTTAAAGACCAGCCTGCTCCGCTCCCCGATCAGCACCTGCTTGGCCCGGTAGATGGGCCGGCCGGCCTGATCCTGCAGCACAGCATGGGTCATGAGCACAGGGGAGCCCGCCTGAACCTGCAGCACATCGGCCTCGTGGCGGGTGGCAAAGGATATCTCCACCGAGGTGCTGTCCCAGGAGAGCTCAATGCCCCGCTTGGCGAACACCTTGGCCATGGAGGCCAGCGCCTCCCTGGGCTCATGGAGCAGGAAATCGTAGCGGCCGGGAATGTAGTCGCATTCAATGGAGATGGGTTCCCCCTCCATTGTCCGCAGGCGTTCCACATAGAGCATCTCCTCCCGGCTCTGCATGGAGAAGAGGGCCCGGTCCTGTTCGGTGGGTCCGATCTGCTCAACGCACAAAGCAATCGTGCTGTGCTCCACGCCCGTAAAATCGTATTCCTCGGTAAAGCTCATAAAGTCGATCACATTGCGGCTGTACTTGGGAGGGTTGACAAAGGTTCCCGTTCCCCGCCGCCGCACCAGAATTCCCTCGGATACCAGCTCCTCAATGGCCCGGCGCAGGGTGATCCGGCTGACTCCATACTCCGCCGCAAGCTCCCCCTCGGAGGGCAGCCTGTCCTTGGGCTTGTACTGCCCGCTGCGTATGGAGAGCAATATCCCGTTCTTGACTTTCTGATAGAGATGTTCCGCTGTCGTTCCCGGCGCTTCTTTCATCTATGAACTTCCTCTCACGATTGCCAGGAGAATTGTACTCCCGGCCTGTATCATTTTACGAAAATTATACCATTGGAGATTGGATTGCGCCAGTAGCGGAGCTTTGCCTATTTTTTCAGAAAACCATTGACACAGACATCATAAGAGATTATATTATAGATGAAATCAAAAAACAATCAATTCAAATTCTCTCTCATTTTATCCCGCAAATATTTGCCGTCCTCCCGGTGAATATTTGCCGGAAAAAGCGCCGCCGCTCTCTTCGGCGCTTTTTCTGTGCGATTTGCCTGTTTTTCTTTGACACTGTATCCCCATCGGTTTTAAACTGATTCCATATCCTAATTCATCCACAGGAGGGAAACAACATGGCATATCAGATCGACTGCTCCAAAGAAGTTGTGCTCATCACCGGCGGCGCCCGCGGGATCGGCTCGGGTATCACTGAAATCTACGTCAAGGCGGGCGCTCAAACCGTCATTTGCGGCATGGCGGACGAGACACGCGTGGCCCCCTTCCTGGACAAGATGGAGACCCTGGGCAAGCGCCCCCATTCTAACCAGTGCGGTGTGGCACAGGGGGATTGCGTTCGGGCCATGATGGATCAC
Source organism: Clostridia bacterium (assembly GCA_019421925.1). Taxonomy (GTDB): domain Bacteria; phylum Bacillota; class Clostridia; order Christensenellales; family CALWSW01; genus JAHZEH01. The sequence goes on along the minus strand of JAHZEH010000040.1, from coordinate 3,229 downwards.
GCCGCCCGGCGGTTCGGCGGCATCGACGTGCTTGTGTGCAATGCGGGCATCTCCGGCCAGGCGGGCGGCTGGGACGAGTGTTTCGCCGTGAACACCAAGGGCGTATGGTACTGCTGCGACGCCGCCCGGCCCTACCTCAAGGAGCGGGAGGGCCGCATCGTCATCATCAGCTCGGGCTCCATCCTCTACGGCGGAAAGCACACCCCTCAGTATGTCTCCACCAAGGCGGCGGCAGCCGGCCTGGTGCGTTTCCTGGCCAGGGAGTACGCCCCCGACCGCATTCGCGTCAACGGTATTCTCCCCTGCGTTATCATCACGGATATGCTGGCCGCCAAATACGAATCCGAGGAGGCCATGCTGGCCCATTACGCCCCCCAGATGCCCCTGGGCAAGGTGGGCTATCCCAAGGATATCGCGGGCGTGACCCTTTTCCTCAGCAGTGAGCTCTCCGACTTTGTGGACGGGCAGATTCTGATGGTGGACGGCGGCCGCATGCATATCGGTTAAGAGCCGCAATAAGGGGCCCGCCAGGTCCTGCCCTACATACATGTTTAAGATCATAAAGCCGAAGCGGCGGGGCGCTCTTGCCCCGCTGCTTCGGCTTTTCTGTGCAGGGACTCCATCCCCGGTCCTCCGGCGGCCGGAACCGCCGGAGCCGGTACGCGCCCCTGCTCCGCAGCGTGGTATGGCCACCCTGACTCCCCGACGTTTGCCGCTGAGACAGCCACTCCACATCCTCCGATTTTTCGCACACGTACGGATGCGCCGCCGCCTGGTTTGGGTTCCACCCCATGCGCCCCACCGCCGCGGCGGCTGGCATTCTCAAAACCATAGCTGGGTCTGCCCATCCCATCATGGGCGGCATCCGGCTTTTCAATGCGGGGCCGGGGGAAAAGCAGACAGTCCGGCCCCCATCGCGGAAAACCGGATGATGTCCGGTACCGCCTTCCCGCAGCCGGTACAGCTTATCTCTCCCCTCCGCAGGGCCGGCCCGGATGGGGGAAAAGGCGTCTGCCCTCACATAAAAAGCAAAAAGGACCGCCCTGCTTCAACAACCGGACATAGGGTCCTTTTCAAGCGCAGCCCGCTGACCCTCCGCAGGTCCCCCTTCAGCGGGCCACAGGGATCCAGATCTGGTTATAGCGCTGGTGATTTGTACTCTTATGCAGTGACAGAATGACCTTTCCATAGGCGTCCCCCACGGGCTCGAGCCCCAGTTCCCGGAGTTTTTTTGTCCCGTGGGCGATGTCCCCGGCCACCAGGGGCGTCCCTGAATCTTTATAAGTGGTGCAATAGACCGCTCTCTGCCTGGGGATATAGGAGATGTATTCGTTGGTCTCAATGGATAGATTCAGGGCCGTCACATCCTCCTGAAGGATGACCATCCCCAGCCTGGCCTGGGCCTGGGGGTTCCCCAGCTCGTCAGCCCGAAACCGGGAACCGGGGCAGGCCAGGGGGGAGAGATCGGTAAAAAAGCGCACCAGCCCCCGAATCTTGGGGTCCTCATAGATCACGCCGTCCACCTGATACTCCAGCCGGTACATGGCGGGCATCTCCACCAGTTTGGCCTCGATCAAGGTCTCCTCCATCCCGG
>JAHZEH010000040.1:0-1625 GCA_019421925.1 Clostridia bacterium | reverse complement strand
GATCTCTCTCTCCAGCTCCTCCTCCTGGTTCTGAAACTCCCGGCAGACCTCCCCGGCGTTCAGATCGTTGACCATGGAGGCGCACTGATCGAGGGAAAAGCCCATATTCCGGTAGCCCCGGATACGCATGAGCACGTTGATGTCCAGGGTCTTGAAGTAGCGCCGTCCCCTCTCGTCCTTGATGGGGTGGATGACGCCGCTGCGCTCATAGAAGCGCAGGCCCTCGTCCGATATTCCCACCATGCGCGATACCTCGCCGATCTTATACACGCCGCCCCTCCTTTCCAGGTTCCAGACGCACACCGTTCCATTCAAAAAGAAACAACAGGATGATATATTTAATTAGTAGTATGATTGGAAACGCTCAGGGTGTCAATAATATTTTTTTATCAAAATCCCTTGACTCTAAAGGCCCTTTAGAAGGTATGGTGAAACCAGGAACCGGTTCTCCCCCCCATTTCTATCACTGCATGCGATCGCAATTCTTGTGGACCTGTTGTTTGAACCGATCGAACGAATGGAGGTACCCATGAAAAAGAATCTATTCGCCCTTGTTCTGGCCCTGGCTCTGTTCGCCAGCCTGATCGCCGGCTGTGCTCAGCCCGCCGCCGGCCCCACCCCTTCCCCCTCCGCAGCCGCCGCGCCGGTTGAGACCACTCCGGCCACAGAAAAGCTGTATACCGCCGGGGAATATACCGGCACGGGCACCGGCCGCAACGGCCCCGTCTCCGTCAAAGTGGTATTCACGGATACCGCCATTGAGAGCGTCACGGTGGACGAGCACAGCGAGACCGCCGGCATCTGCGATACGCCCATTGAGCGTATCCCCTCCGAAATCGTGGCTTATCAGTCCCTGGGCGTGGACGTTGTGGCCACCGCCACCATGACCTCCCAGGCTATCCTGGACGCCGTCGCCGACACCGTAACCCAGGCGGGCGGCGATGTGGACGCCCTCAAGGCCGTCCCCGTCACCAAGACTGCCTCCGACGCGGTTGTGGAAAAAGCGGCTGACGTTGTGATCGTGGGCGGCGGCGGGGCCGGTATGGCCGCCGCGGTGGCCGCCGCTGAGGGCGGCGCCAATGTCATCCTCGTGGAGAAGACCGCAACCCTGGGCGGCAACACCGTCCGCTCGGGCGGCGCCTTCAACGCCGCCTACCAGTCCGTACAGAAGAGCCAGGAGATGACCTCCACCCAGCTCGAGCAGATCGAGGGCTATGTGTCCATGGAGCCCAAGGATGTGTACATGGCCCGCTGGCAGGAGGAGCTCGGCAAGGAGATCGAGGCCTATAAGGCTGCCGGCAGCACCTATCTGTTCGACTCCATCTATCTGCACATGATCCAGACCTATGTGGACGGCGACTATTTCGGCAACCCCGAACTGATCGAGTTCATGTGTGCCACCGCCCCCGAGACCTATGACTGGATGGAGGCGCGCGGTTTCCAGTGGGAGAAATCCACCTCCACCTTCGTCGGCGCCCTCTGGCCCCGCTGCCATGTGGCCGCCAACTATAAGAGCGGCATCGGCTTCATCGACGTGCTCTCCCAGTACGTCAAGAGCAAAAACCTGCCTGTCGAAATCCTGCTGGAGGTCAAGGCCACCGAACTGACCACCGAGGGCGGCAAAG
>JAHZEH010000004.1:21447-26965 GCA_019421925.1 Clostridia bacterium | reverse complement strand
GCCCACACGCTCCGAGATGCCGACGTTGATGGCGCCGTCCCCGTATTTTATGGCGAATACGGGGAGGGGCTGACCCGGGAACAGATCGACGGGATGTTCGACTTTCAAAAGCGCATGAACAATCTCAAGAAGGACGGCTACGGCATTGGCCTGAGCCTGGTGAAAAACGTGGCGGAGGTTTTCGGCGGCTTTGTGTGGGTGACCTGCCGCAGCCATACCACCCGGTTTTACCTGAGTGCGCCCACATGCTGAGGAGCCTGCTCGTCGCCCTGATGATCCTCTGCGCGGGGAACCTGTTCTACGCCCATTCCTATTCCGCCGCTTTTGAGGAGGCCTCCCGGGGATACGCCCTCGTCACCACGGAGGAGTACTCCCAGTTCGAGACCACCGATCTGGGCAAGAACGCCCGGGACATCTTCATCCTCGCCCGCACCTACGGATCGCGTATCCTGGACATCCAGCTCTCCATGCCCACCATCGCCGACTCCCTCCTGGGCGACCGGCAGGGCGCCCCCCGCAGCGACACCTTCAAACTCATTTTCACGGAAAACCTGGGCGCACTGGACGACTTCGCCAGCGGCAGCCGTGTCTTGCGCTCCGGCCGGGCGGCCCGTCAGCTCTCTCTGGCGCAGGGGGAGTGCATCATCTCCTCCACCCTGGCCGAGCGCAACAACATCCAGGTGGGGGATACGCTCACCCTGATCCACTATTTCACCTGGTCCTTCCGCTTCAATCTGACGGTCGCGGACATCTATGAGGACCGCACCCACCCCTATCTCGAGGAGCTAGGGAGCTATACCGGCCGGCGGAACGAGATCATCGCCCATATGGACACCCTCCTCTCCAATCCCCGGGTGGTCCCCATCCTCCAGTCCCGCCAGGTCCACTGCCAGTACCTGATCGAGCGCAACGACCTGCCCCTGTCCGGTGACGCCAGGGGGGCGGTCGTCCCCCTGGCCCTCCAGTACGGTTATATCGGGAGCAACCTGCTCCGGGCCTCCTCCCTCTCCCTGCGCCTTCTCCTCATCTTTGGCGCGGCGCTTGCCTGCGCCGAGATCTCCCACCGGCTGTATAAGCGCCGCCCGGAGCGGGAGCGGGAACGGCTCATGGCCCTCTACCGGCTGCCGCCCCCCAAGTCCCGCAGCGTGCACCGCGCCCTGTTCGCCCTGTGCACCATCTCCGCCGCACTGGCCCTCTATCCCCTCCTCGCCCCGCGCCTGGAGGCCCTGCTTCTCTCCGGCAACGGGGGGTATACCGTGACAAGCTCAGGCAACGCCCTGCCCTCGTTTCTGGAGCCCTTCTACGAATACCAGGCCTTCTGTCCAACGGTCAATCCGGCAGCAGCCCTGCTTGCCCTCCCCTATCTGGGCTATCTCCTTCTCTCCGACCGTCTCCGGGCCCAGAATGGCGAGGTGCTCTTCCACACCGACAGTTTTGCCGAGCAAAACGCCGTCCTGTACTGCACCAGCCGGGAGGAGGTGCTCCGCCTGCTGCATCACAACGACGCCTTCGCCCTGGCCCAAAACATCCAGCTCACCGTAGGGGAGTACTGCGCCCTCTTTGGTCTGCCCCACAGGGGAAAGCAGCCCATGGAGTCGCTGCCCTATGAGGAGCGCACCGCCCTGCAGCTTGAAGTTGCCGCCCGCTTTCAGAAGGACCGCGTGCTGGTATGGAACGACTCCCACTCCTTTGAGGATCATCCCAGCCTCTGGGAAAAATATCCCTTCCGCTGCATTGTCCTGACGCTGGACATCATGCCCCAGTGCAGCTGGGCGGTGTACGGCTGCCGGGAGAACAAGCTCCTCCTCATCCGGGAGCAGGAGGAAATGTAAAGGATTACAATCCATAAGAAAGAGGCCGTCCCCGGCAGAAATATTTCCGCCGGGGACGGCCTCTTTTCACTTATCTTGATGCTCTCACTCCCGTCTAAGGACGTAGAGGTTTGTGAGCATCTCCTTCATCCGCTCTTCCAGGTTAAAACTCCCGTGATCCAGGCACCAGGAGAAGCAGACCCCTAGCATCTGCACCGTTACGGTCATGGCCAGCTCCTCCGCCGGGGTGTGGTTGCGGATCTCCCCGGTCCTCTGGCCCTCCCGGATGATGGGAACAATCAGGTTATTGGTAAAGACCGTTTTCTCCGACTCCGACCAATTCTCCCCCTGGTTCATCGTCAAAGTCATTTTATGAAAATACAGGGAAGCGCCCAGCTCCACCACGCTCGCAACAAACGACTGGTGTATCCGCCAGAGCTTCTGCCAGGCGGTTGGCAAGGACAGGAGCGACACCAGCAAAAACTGGTCGACAACCTCATAGGGAGAAGCAAAATTCTCCACCAGTTTGTCCTTGCTGCCAAACTGATAGTAAAACGTGCTGGGGGAACAGCCTGCGGCCCTGCATATCTCATTGATGGTAGTATTTTCGTATCCCTTCTCCCGGAACAGAGTCAGCGCTGCCTTCTGGATTCTCTTCCTCGAACCTCTTTCTTCCTTCATCAGATCACACTCCTATATGAAGTATTATAGCATATCCGAGCGTTGACAAAAACGCTTATGCACAATTGATAGTTTTCTATTTACTTTTTAATAGTACGATACTATATTTTATGTAGTTCACTTCTAATTGCGGACTTTTCAACAACAAAAGAGGTAGAAAATGAAGAAGCTCGTCTCATTGCTGCTCTGCGGGACGCTGGCGTTTGGCCTTACGGCCTGCTCCCAGCCCGCCGCACCATCCGGGGAACCCACAACCTCCCCGGTTCCTGACGTCACCCCCGTGCCGGAGGCGTCGCCTTCCATTCTTTTCCGAGCCGGGACGTACACCGCCACCGCCGAGGGCCGGAACGGTCCCCTCACCCTTACCATGACCCTTTCGGACAGCGGCATCACCTCCGCAGAGGTCACCGCCCACTCGGAGACTGCGGGGATCGCCGACCCCGCCCTGGAAAAGCTGCCTCTCTCCATCGTGGACGCCCAGTCCTTGGACGTGTCCGCCGTATCAGGGGCAACCGTCACCTCGGAGGCCATCCTCGCCGCTGCGGCTGAGTGCGTCCGGCAGGCCGGGGTCGACCCCGCCTCTCTCAGCAGCACGGTGGGAGCGTCCTACGAGAAGAATCTCACCCCGGGCGCCTATCAGGCTACCCGCCACGGCCACCACAGCGATGTGACTGTGGAGGTGCAGGTGAGTCAGAGCGCCATTGAATCCGTCGCTGTCCTTGCCTCCGGCGAGACTCTGCACATCGGGGACGCGGCCACCGGCGCACTCCCCGCCCAGATCGTGGAAACCCAGTCCGTGGGCGTGGACGTAATCACCGGCGCCACCTATACCTCCCGCGCCCTCCTTGGCGCGGTGGAGGACTGCCTGGAGCAGGCGGGAGGCCGGGAGGCCGTCATGGCCTTCAGTACGCCCGTGCCCTCCCAGCCCTGGTCCACCGAAGAGAAATCCATGGAGGTGGACGTGGTCGTCGTGGGCGCCGGCCTCACAGGTGTGAGCGCCGCCCTGGCCGCCCAGGAGGGCGGGGCCTCCGTGGTTCTGCTGGAGAAGCTCCCCTTCTACGGCGGCACCAGCCAAACGGCGGGCGGCGGCGTTTTGATGCCTGCCGATGATACCCAGCAGGCCAAGGACGACTTCTGCGGATATCTCATGCAAAAATACTGCGGCTTCATGCAGGGCGACACCTACCTGGATGGGGAATACCCCAACGAGGCCGCTGTCCGCGCTCTGGCAGAAAACGCCCGTGATACCGTTTTCTGGCTCCAGGACAAAGGCGTTCCGATGGCCATCCGGTCGTCCTCCTTTCAAAAATTCGGAGTCGGCGTATCCAGCTGGGGCGTCGATCCCCAGTATCCCGCCCCGAACGCTGTAGGCCATGCCATCGACATCATGCTGGAGGAATTCTACGCCAACGGCGGCCAGCTTTATCTGGAGACCCCCGCCACCGCCCTTCTCACGGATGAGAGCGGCGCGGTTGTGGGAGTGCGGGCCGAGGGTAAGGACGGCGTCTATACCTTCCACTGCTCCGCCGTCTGCCTGTGCTGCGGCGGCTATGGCGCGGACGCGGATATGATCGCCCAGTATGCCCCCGCTTTCAAGGGGGAGGAGACTGTGACAACCGTGGGCAACACGGGGGATAGCATCCGGCTGGCCCAGCCCATTGGCGCAGCTGTCTACGACAGCGGCCTTCTTATGGGCGGCGCCGGACAGGCCGTCATCACTGATACCGATATGATTGCTCCCTACAAGGACAACGAGACCCCCTTCTCCGCCCTCTATGTCAACCCCCTGGGGGTGCGCGTCAACAGCGAAGATCCCATCCCTTATACCGCCGCTGTCACCTACTGCAACCCCGACGCGGACGACTACTACTGGATCATCTGCAATGAGGAGATCGCCTCCCAAAGCAAGTGCTATGTCAATTCCTACGCCCCCAGCGACGATACCTTCGTGTGTTACTACAAGGACTACATCGCAGAGGGCCTCGCCACTGAGCCCGACCGGTACTTCACAGCAGACAGCGTGGCGGAGCTGGCAAAGCAGATCAACATCACCCCCACCGTCCTGATGTACACCCTGGGCCGCTACAACAGCCTCTGTGAGGCGGGGGAGGACGCCGACCTCTTTAAAAACCCCAACTACCTGGTGCCCATGCACGACGGTCCCTGGTACGCCATCAAAGCCAGGATGCAGTTCTTTGGCACCGTAGGCGGCGTGGTGAGCGATGAGAACGCCGCCGTACTGCGGGAGGACGGTTCTCCCATCCCCGGTCTCTTCGCAGCCGGGGAGGCCTCCAACCACAAGCTGTACAACCTCAGCTATACCGGCGCCGTCTCACTGTCCGACAATATCGTCTTTGGACGCATCGCCGGGACGAACGCCGCGGCCTGCGCCGCTCAGTGATCCCACTCCAACGTTAAGAGGGGGCATAGCCTACGCTATGCCCCCTTTGTGGCTCTCAGTTTCGCCCTAATCTCCTTCCGCGAACGATAACGGGGGAGGCCCAGCAGGCGGCGGTTTCTTCACCTCCGTTTGTTCCCTGATCCCCTGCTCTAAGCCCCGGAGCCGATTCAGCAGATCGAAGATATTTTCGCCGTCCTCAGTTTCCGTTGTCACTCTCCTCCATCAAAAACCGCAGCCGGTTGAGCAGGTCTGTCACGCTCTCGCCCCTCTCTCCCCGGACAATCCAATTGTTTTGGAATCCGCTTACGCCCGGATACGCATAGAATGAGACCTCCAGACTATCCACTGTGGCGCGTTCCTCCAATCGGGCCAGCGCGTAAACCGTGACGGTATCCCCCAGGGGCCCCTCCCCAAAGCGGGAGGGGCTGAGGTACAGCGTTCTCATCAGGTAATAGTAGCCCTCCCCGCCGTACTCCTCCCCAAACTTGCCCAGACGGGCCCGGACGACGTCGTCCACCGGGCGGATCCCGCTATGAAAAGTCATCCCCAGCGCGGCCTCCATCCGCTTCTGATTTCTATAGAGAAAAAATTTCTCCTCCGCCCAGGCTTTAACGCCCTCCCGCGT
>JAHZEH010000004.1:0-21437 GCA_019421925.1 Clostridia bacterium | reverse complement strand
TGTATCCACATCCTTATATTCTCATCGCCCAGCCCAACCACCGCGCTGGCGCTCACCGGCCTTTCGTCCTGGGGATGAACAATCACGCGGAGCAAAACCTTCTCCCCGCCTTCCAGGGCAATGCTCTCCTCCGCTTCATACCTCTCCTGCTGGTACTTGGGCGAGGTTGCTTTGCGAAAATCCAGCTCTCCCAGCTGGTAGTCCCCTTCCTCCAGGAGGCTGTTCAGCGCATCGTTCTCCCCCTCCGTCAAGGTCTCATAGGTGAGATAGGGGTCCTGCAGTTCCTCCTCCGTCAGCCCCTGGGTGACGCGGATGACCTCCTCCCCCTCCCGGATCCCCTCGGGCCTTTGGGCATGGAGTTCCCCGGCCAGTTGGATCACCTCCTCCGCGCATCGGCCCGGGCCGGCGGCGAGGCAGAATACAGCCTCCCCATCCAGGGTGACGCCCCCCAGCCCCGCGTCGGTGAGATAGAGAACCAGGGGATTTTCCCGGCGAATGGATGGGTGCAGGGCCAGCTCATTGAGCCGGTTGTATTGATTGGCAGGCAGGAAAGCCGGCTCTCCGCCCTGCTGGGCCTTGCTCATGCCGTTTTCCAGGCGGCAGATCTTCACATAGTCCACCTGGCGTACCGCGTTTGAGGGAAGCGGTACCTTGGCAAAGCAGTAACTGGCCAGCGGCTCCAAGTTTCCATCATAGCAGGTGAAGGGCTGGCCGGTCCTGTCTCCGACGGATCTGCTGTAGAATAACCTGTCCAAAACCATGGGCCCGTCCAAATCCCCGTCCAGGGCCAGATTGTACCCCATGATTATCTGCCCTTCCGGCAAAACCACTGTCAGCGGGAAATCCTCAAGGAGATCGTCACCAAATCCGTCGAGATGGCGGACATCGCGCTCCGTCAGCTCATAGGCGGTTACCTTCACGGCCCGGGGCGCCCTGGGGGTGAGGATATAGAGGCCCTTCTCCTCCTCAGCGGCAGCAGCCTGGGGCAGGGCGAGGAGCAGGATGAGATAAACCACGAGAAAACAGTTTCGCCTAATCATTATTTCGAGCATCCCTTCCAGTTATTCCCCAATGATTAACTTAATGGAGCGGTATTCCAGTTCATGCGAGCTAAACAGTGATTTTTCATTGTTCTGCTCCTTTCACATCACAATCAGTGCCTCTCTCACCAGAGGCTGAGGGCATAGCTGACCAGCCGCTCCAGTTCAAAACATACAATTATATTGTATTTTTTTAACAAAATAATTGTCAATATTTCCCAAATACTGTTCATCAATTATTCACAGCAGAAGCCGCACCCCCGGACACTGCTTACGCGGCTGTCCCGGGAGTGCGGTTCCATGTTCTGTTCTCCATGCCAACTGCTATTCCACCGTGAAGCCGATATCAGCGGTGCCCTTGCCCACGGCCTCCTTGTACTCGTACCAGCAGGCCTCGGCCTGGCATTGGATCACCCTGCTCCCGGCCGACTTGGCATAGCGGCCCGCAGGGGGACGTGCAGCAGCCCCCTGGCCTCCGCCTTGGCTCGGCCGTTCTGTGCCGCCACAGCCCATCGCTGCCTCCGGACGCCCCCTGGAAGCGCACGCTTCCGCCGCCTGCCAGGGCGTTCACGGCCCCAAGGCCTCTCCAATGGGCGCGGGCGCAGGGCCAGGCCGTTTTTTTCCATGCAAAATACGCCTTCTTTACCCAAGGCGTCCCATACTCTCTCTTCACCTAGTTCGCAACCCAGGCGGCCTCCTGCCCGCCTAAGCCGTATCCCTTCCAGATCAGGCCGTAAGGATTGGCGCAGCCGGAAGCGCCCTCCTCCTATTGCGATTCTTCAATCGCATATTCCTCCTTTCCATTTTTTCTTGCCATGGTTCCGGCCCTTTGCTACAATGAATTTGACCATCCATCGCGTTCATCTTGGCAAAATTTACCCCGAACTACAATCACCCCAGGGGTGATATTCGGAACACACCGCCCAAATTTCGAAATATTATCGCCTTGGGCAAAGTATTCCGAATAGGGAACAGCCAAAAGGAGTACTGCTATGTCAGATGGTCATATTAACCTAAAACTGTTTGCGGCTCACCATCCCGACGCATCCTACCTGTCGGACTGCTGCAATCATTACTTTAACGAACACATTTCCATCGCCTCTTTGATTCCATCCCCCTGCATTACTGTCCAGCCTTTCGGGCATGCCCACGACGAATATGAATTTCTGCTTCCGCGCACCCCCCTCCCCATGCTCGTCAACAGCGGCGCGGTGTACTTTGGGGAGGTCGGTTATGGCTATCCTGTACAGAGCGGCCGTTACCACGCAACCCGTTTCCGCATGTCGGACATTGCCAACGACAACATCGTGGTGGACAAAGCCTACATGGACGGGTTCCTGGCGGACAAGGGCCACCCGGCCGGACAATTTAACGCCCGCTTCCCTGTGACAGCCGAGCTTAAAACCTATCTCAAACTCTTCAAAACCGAGTTTAACCGGGGAGAAGAGCGGTGCGCTGCAAAGCTCAGCTGTCTGAGCGCTCTCCTCTGCCTGACGCTGATCGAGCTGGGCGTGGCCCCCGGCCTTGACGGTCGCAGACTCCCCTCCGAGTATAAGAGGGGCATCCCTGCCACCGTGGAATTCCTGAATCACCGCTATACCTCCGAGGTCAATATGGAGGAGCTGGCGCGCATGGCGGGGCTGTCCAAAAACTACTTTATCACCGCCTTCAAAAAGGCTGTGGGGGAATCGCCCTACGCCTATCTCAATAAGCTGCGCATCTCCCAGGCCAAGGTCCTTCTGGAGACCACGGACTACCCCATCTCCGGCATTGCGGCCAAATGCGGCTTTCAAAAGACAAATTCTTTCAGTTCCCTGTTCAAAGCCGTCACGGAGATGACGCCCAGCGATTACCGGGCCTCTCTTTTCAGCGGGGGGCTGTGAGGAACGCCCTCCATAAAAAAAGACCGGAACGCCTGAAAAGGGTTCCGGTTTTCTGTTGCGCCTATTTCCTGGGCGGGATGAGAGTACAGCCGGGATCGTTGCGCATGCCGACCTCCGGGCCGGTCGTGGCATAGATGGCGAGTATTTTCAGGGGCTCCTCCGCCACGTTATACGTGGAGTGGAACTGGCCCTTCTCCAGAAAGATGAGCTGGCCGGGGCCAACCGTCCTCTTGTCCTCGGTGCCGTCCTCATAGAAGATGGTCTGCTCGCCTGTACCCTCCATGATGTAGAGAATCTCCTCAATGCCGGGATGGTTGTGCTTGGCGTGGCCCTGCCCCTTCTGGAGCGTAACCAGGCCGGTCACCATCCTATCGAACCCGGTAACACGCGGCTCGCTCATCCACTGGAGCGTGCCCCAATCAAATTGCTGAGTTTCCACCTCGTCAACCGTGACATAGCTTTTATATTTGTTCATAAACCCGCCTCCTTTGTCTTTGGGATACATCCGCATTTTATCATATTATATATTTCAGTCAATTATTATCGTATGAATCCAATTAAAACAACAATAAATGGAAATATAATCACAAAGCAACTGAATAGGGCCGTACATAAACACAAGGCAGTGCAAAGATATACAAATACCATCCCCATTGGCAGGAGTTTTTATGGCCTGCCGCCGCCGGCGCTTTGCTGCATTCCCTTGAAACAGGCCCACCACGCCAAAATACTGCGAACGCCGCAGTCCGGCTGCATCAAACCGGAGGGTTTCTGTGGGACCCGGTGGGATTCCGGGAAGGACAAACCGGCCCCAATCAGAGCGCCGCCAAAACAGCCGGAGGGCGCCAACATAGCGTTGACGCCCTCCGGCATCCCGGCAGTCGGGCATATCCGCCCGTCCGGGATAAGCCGCAAAATTAATAGGCCCTGGCGAAATAGGTCATCTTCCTGGCCTTTTTGCCGCAGTGGACGCAGACGTCCGAGAGCTCCTCCTGTTCGAAGGGCATGCAGCGGGTGGTGGCGCCTGTCTCCGCCTTGATGGCGTCCTCGCATTCCCGCTCCCCGCACCACATGGCCTTGACAAAGCCCTTCTCGATGCCTGTCTTGAACTCGTCAAAATTCCTGGCCACCGTGGTCTGGGCCTCCCGGCGCTCCCTGGCCTGGTTCAGCAGCGTGTCATGAACGGAGACCAGCAGGTCGGCCACCGTCCTGCCGATGTTCTCCATGGGCACAAAGGTCTTTTCGAAGGTGTCGCGGCGTACGAGGACGACCGTGCCCTTCTCCAGATCCTTGGGGCCGATCTCCATGCGCACCGGCACGCCCTTCATCTCCCACTCGTTGAACTTCCAGCCAGCGGACTGGTTCTCACGGTCGTCCAGCTCCACGCGGATGCCGGCGGCGATGAGCTCGTCCCGCAGCTCCTGGGCCTTCTCCAGCACGCCGCCCTTGTGCATGGCGATGGGCAGGATAACGCACTGGATGGGTGCCACCTTGGGGGGCAGCACCAGACCGCGGTCGTCGCCGTGAACCATGATAAGGCCGCCGATCATACGGGTAGAGGTACCCCAGCTGGTGGTGTAAGCATACTTGAGCTGGCCGTCCTTGTCCAGGAACTGGATGTCGTAAACCTTGGCGAAATGCTGAGCCAGGTTGTGGCTGGTACCCATCTGGAGGGCTTTTCCGTCCTGCATAAGGGCCTCCATGGTATAGGTGTGCTCAGCGCCCGCGAACTTCTCCTTCTCGCTCTTCTGCCCCACAACCACCGGGATGGCCAAGACGTTTTCAGCGAACTCCCGGTACACGTTCAGCATGCGCACCGTCTCCTCCTCGGCCTCCTGGGCGCTGGCGTGGGCGGTGTGGCCCTCCTGCCAGAGGAACTCGCTGGTGCGCAGGAAGGGACGGGTGGACTTCTCCCAGCGCAGAACATTGCACCACTGGTTCATCAGCACGGGCAGGTCGCGGTAGGACTGCACCCAACGGGAATACATGGAGCAGATAATGGTCTCGGAGGTGGGGCGGATGGCCAGGCGCTCGGAAAGCTCCTCCGTGCCGCCCTGGGTGACCCAGGCCACCTCGGGGGCGAATCCCTCCACATGCTCGGCCTCTTTTTTGAGCAGGCTCTCGGGGATGAGCAGGGGGAAATAGGCATTCTTGTGGCCGGTGGCCTTGAAGCGCGCGTCCATCTCGCTCTGAATGAGCTCCCAGATGCCGTAGCCGTAGGGTTTGATGACCATGCAGCCCTTCACGTCGGAGTAGTCCACCATATCCGTCTTTTTGATGACGTCGGTATACCACTGGGGGAAATCCTCGTCGCGCCGGGCGATATGGGCGACAAACTGTTCTTCGTTTTTCTTTGCCATGAAACGGTCCTCCTGAAAGATTAAAATAAAAAAGCGCCCCTCCTGCCAAGGGCGCTTACACGCGGTACCACCTTTTTCCGGCCTCCTCACGGGGGAGGGGCCGCTCGTTTCCCATAACGCGGGCCGGCGTCAGAGCTTTGCGGACGGTCCCGCCTTTGGGCTCTGCGGCTCAGGGGCGGGTTGGTCTGCTGCGCGCGGAAACTCCCAGCCGCGGTTTCCGCTCTCTTGGCGCAATTTTCTCCCCATCAAAGCCTTTTCTTTTCACTCCGGCTATTTTACCACAGCCGGGGCGCGCTTGCAAGAGCGGGCGGTTCCCTGTACAATAAATCAAAACACACCGGGGTATTCCCCAGAAAGCGCGGCACTATGAACCAATCAACCCCGCCCCTCATCCTATTAGACCAGACCACAAGGGCGCTGTGGGAGGCCAGGAACGTGATCGACTGCATCCCGGACAGCCTATGGGAGAGGAAGTACTGTGGGGCCCCTCTCTGGCGGCATGTCTATCACATGCTCCACTCCCTCGACCTCTGGTTTATCAACCCCAGGGACCCCCACTTTGAGGAACCCCTCCTCCACTCCAAAGATCTGAACAATTTGGACGCCCCCACCGCAGCGCGGCCCCTCACCCGCCCGGAGATCAACGGCTATTTTGATGCAACCGCCCAGAAAACCGCCCGTTACCTCTCCGCTCTTCGGGAGGAGGAACTGCTGGGCTGCCCGGAGGGCTGCGAATACACCCGCTTCACTTTAATCATAGCCCAGCACCGGCACCTGCACACCCACATGGGTATGCTCATGGGCTTTCTCGTCGCCGAACTCGGGGAGTGGCCCCGCGTCCTGGGGCTGGAGGGGCAATTTCCGGAGGGGCCCTATGACAAATTTTTCTAGGGCCCGTGTGCAAAAAACAGGGCTTTCCATGCTGCTTCCAGGGTGTTGAAAAAGTGCATCCGCACTTTTCCGGGTTTAGCATTTTCCGCCTGTCATCCTGGGGGTTCCCGGGCGGCGGAGAATATGAGAGCGAGAGGAAAATCCTACAGATTTGTCCGTTTCGGCGTCCTTACCCACAGGGCACAGATGCCGCCGGAGCCGGATTGAACATCAAAGGTCTGCGGCCCCTTGATAATCCCTGAAGTTACTTTCCCGACAGCCAGAAAGCAGGACTTCCCTTCCTGCTTCTTTTGTATGCCTCAGAGGGCGGCACGGGCCCTTTCGATGATCTTGCGGTAGACTTCGATCAGCTCCGGCTCATCCGAGAACTCCTCCAGCCGGCTCTCCTCCACCCAGCGCACGCCGCTGTTCTCATCCAGCTTGGCCCGTAAGCCGTCGCTCTCCGGGGCAATCAGGGCATAGGAGGCGTTGAGGTGCAGGTGGGCGCTGACGTACTCCCCCTTTTTGACATGCCCCCAGACGGGCAGCACGTCCAGGGAGGCCATCTCCTCCATCAGCGGGCGCACATGGACAGCGCCCGTCTCCTCCCGGGCCTCTTTCAGCGCAACGGCGAGGAGATTCCACTCCCCGTCGGCGTGGCCCCCGGTCCAGGCCCAGGTTTGGTAGATATTGTGGTGCACCATGAGCACCTTGTCCAGTCCCTCGTTGAGCATCAGACCGGAGCTGGTCATGTGGGCCACGGGGTTTTGCCGGGTCAGAATATTATCTGGAAACTGCCGGGCGTACCACAGGATGGTCTGCTTGTCCCGCTCCTCCTGGGCGCACCGGGGTATAAAGTCCGAGAGCTCCCGGATCAGTTTGTCCTCCACCATGGCCTCCCTCACTCCTCAAAGCGCATCTGTCCCGCCTGGGTTCCAGGCGGATTCAGGCCCATATGCTCATAGCCCAGAGCGGTGACCACCCTTCCCCGGGGCGTGCGGGCAACAAAGCCCAGCTGGAGCAGGAAGGGCTCACACACATCCTCGATGGTGCTGGCCTCCTCCCCCGTAGCGGCAGCCAGGGTGTCCAGGCCCACCGGCCCGCCCCCGAACTTGTAGATCATGGTCTCCATCAGGTTTCTGTCCACTCCGTCCAGTCCCAGCTTGTCGATGCCCAGTTTATAGAGGGAGTCCCGGGCCGCCTCCAGGGTAATGATTCCATCATAGCGCATCTGGGCATAATCCCGAACCCGCATCAGCAGGCGGTTGGCTATGCGGGGCGTACCCCGGGAGCGCCGGGCGATCTCCACAGCCCCCTCAGGCTCGATCTGAGCCCCGATGCGGGGCAGGGCAGCCGAGCGGGTGATGATGCGCACCAGGTCCTCTGTGCTGTAGGGCTGGAGCCGGTGCACGATGCCGAACCGGTCCCGCAGGGGGGAGCTGAGCATGCCCGCCTTGGTGGTGGCCCCCACCAGGGTGAAGCGGGGCAGGTCCAGACGGATGGAGCGGGCCGAGGGGCCCTTGCCCACGATGATATCCACCGCGTAGTCCTCCATGGCCGGATAGAGCACCTCCTCCACCGCCGGGTTGAGGCGGTGGATCTCGTCGATAAAGAGCACATCCCCGCTCTGGAGATTGGTCAAAATAGCGGCCAGATCTCCCGCGTGGGAGATAGCCGGGCCGGAAGTTGTGCGGATGTTGACCCCCATCTCGTTGGCGATGACGGTGGCCAGCGTGGTTTTGCCCAGACCGGGCGGGCCGTAGAAGAGCACATGGTCCAGGGGCTCGCCTCTCTGCTTGGCCGCGCCGATGCAGATCTCCATGGCCTCCTTGACCTCGTTCTGGCCGATATACTCCGAGAGAAAGTGGGGGCGCAGGGAGAACTCCACGTCGATATCCTCCGGCCGGAAAGAGGAGGCGATCAGCCTTTCCTCCCCCGCGACGGCATTCTTGTCCCTGCCGGAATTGAATTTGCGTCCTTCCATTGCGTCTGCTCCTTCTTATCGCTTTCCCAGGCTCTTGAGGGCGGCTTTCAGCAGTTCCTCCACCGTCTCCGCCGGGGCGGGGACGGCGGCCACCGCCCGGCTGGCCGTGCCCGGATCATAGCCCAGGGCCACCAGCGCCGTCATGGCCTCGGCCCGGATGTCCTCACCCAGCGGGGAGGCGGCCGCACCTGCGGGCAGGGCGGAGAAAGCGTCCTGGGTGGATATCTTCTCCTTGAGCTCCAAAATAACCCGCTGGGCAGTTTTCTTCCCCAGCCCGGGCACCCTCGCCAGAGAGTTTTCATTGCCCGTGACGATGGCCGCCGCCAGGTCCGCCGGGCTCATGGCGGACAACGCCGCCAGAGCCACCTTGGGCCCCACCCGCGAAACGGAGATGAGCTGGCGGAACATGGCCCGCTCCTCCTTCGTGTAGAAACCATAGAGCGCCGCCATGTCCTGGGCCAAATGGAAGTGGGTATAGAGCATCGCCTCCTGGCCCGCCTTGCAGCATGAGAGGGTCTCGCCGCTGCACAGCAGCTCATAGCCCACTCCACCCACATCCAGGGTCAGGCGGTCCCTCTCCATTTCAGAGACTACGCCCCGCATAAAAGCATACATAATACAAACCTCCAGTCCGGGAAAATCCCGGAAATTGCCGCCAATCCTCTGGCAAAACGCTCCGCTTTATGATACCCTCTAAAGGGTCCGTCAGCGGATTTGAAACTTGTGCTGCATGGGCCCCAGCGTGGAAGAGCAGCAGATGGCGATGGCCAGGGCGTCCGCCGCGTCGTCCGGCTTGGGCACATCCCGCAGATTCAGCAGGACCCTGACCATATTCTGGACCTGCTTCTTGTCCGCGTGGCCATAGCCCACCGCCGCCTGTTTGATCTCCATGGGGGTATATTCAAACAGCGGCAGGCCCGCCTCCTCCGCCGCCAGCACCAGCACGCCCCGGGCATGGCCCACGGCGATGGCGGTGGTGACATTGTTGTAAAAAAACAGCTCCTCCAGCGCCACGCACAGAGGGGAGTACTCCTCAATAAGCTGGCCCATCCCCTCATGAATGATCCGGAGCCTTCTGGGCAGGGGCATCTGGGCCGGGGTGTCAATGGTTCCGTAGTCAATAAGGGAGAGGCGGCTGCCCTGGGCGTCGATGACGCCATAGCCCACCGTCGCCAGGCCGGGATCAATCCCCAAAATGACCATGCGTCCTCCCCCTTCCATAGATATCGGCTAAAGTATACCCCATTACCGCGCCGGGGCACAACACGAACTGAACATATGTGCTGTTCCCCCTCAAAAAAACGTCAAAAAGATTGCGGCAGGCTATTGCATATTCATTCGTAAAAGTGTATGATTATCACCGTAAGAAAAAAAGCCCCCGCGGCTTTCATTTTATAGGAGGTTTCATCATGGCAAAAGAAAAAATCGTACTCGCGTATTCCGGCGGACTGGATACTTCCATCATCATCCCGTGGCTCAAGGAGAACTACGACTGCGAAGTCATCGCCGTCGCAGCGGACGTGGGCCAGGGCGAGGAGCTCGAGCCCCTCCACGAGAAGGCCGCCAAGACGGGCGCCAGCAAGCTCTATATCCTCGACCTGCGCAAGGAGTTCGTCGAGGACGTGATCTGGCCCACCATGAAAGCGGGCGCCATCTACGAGGGCAAGTACCTGCTGGGCACCTCCATGGCCCGCCCCATCATTGCCAAGGGCCTGGTGGACATTGCCCTCAAGGAGGGCGCCACCGCCATTGCCCACGGCGCGACCGGCAAGGGCAACGACCAGGTCCGCTTTGAGCTGACCATCAAGGCCTTCGCCCCCCACATGAAGATCATCGCCCCCTGGCGCATCTGGGACATCAAGTCCCGCGAGGAGGAGATCGAATACGCCCAGGCCCGGGGTATCGACGTACCCGTGACCAAGGAGCGCCCCTACTCCATGGACCGCAACGTCTGGCACCTCAGCCATGAGGGCGCCGACCTGGAGGATCCCTGGAACGCCCCCAAGGACGACCTGACCATGATCAGCAGAAACCCCCAGGACGCCCCCGACGAGCCCGAGGTCATCGAGCTCGCCTTTGAGCAGGGGGTTCCCGTGGCGGTCAACGGCGAAAAGCTGGAGGCCCTGGCTCTGCTGGAGAAGTGCAATGAGATCGGCGCCAAGCACGGCATCGGCATTGACGACATGGTGGAAAACCGTCTGGTGGGCATGAAGAGCCGCGGCGTGTACGAGACGCCCGGCGGTACCATCCTCTACAACGCCCTGGATCAGCTCGAGTCCATCTGCCTGGACCGCGATACCATGCACTACAAACAGCAGCTCGCCCTGCGCTATGCCGACCTGGTCTATAACGGCCAGTGGTACACCCCCCTGCGGGAGGGCCTGGACGCCTTTATGAACACCGTCCAGAAGAACACCACCGGCGTGTCCAAGCTCAAGCTCTACAAGGGCCGCTGCTACCACGCGGGCGTCAAGTCCGACTTCTCACTCTACAATGAGGAGTTCTCCACCTTCGGCGAGGACGCCGTATACAACCAGAAGGACGCCGAGGGCTTCATCAACCTCTTCGGCCTGCCCATGACCGTGCGCGCCCTGATGGAGGAGAGCCTCAAAAAATAAGGTGGTTCCCGGACGGCGGAAAAACAGAAAAGCGGGCGAAAGCCCGCTTTTCTGTGCGCCGGAGTGGTGGTATATTTAGAGAAGGATCAGGTCGGCCATGACCGCGATGGCAAAGGCCACCGCGCCGAAGAGACACAGAGAGGTCATGGTCCTGACGCTGGCCTTGCTCCTGCCGAAGAGTTTGGGGGGATGCAGGGCCGCGGCCAGCAGGACGCCGATGAGCAGCCAGTACAAACCCACGCCCATGATATTCCTCTGGCGGGCCTCATACCGCACGGCCGCGAGGGCGAGCTCATAGCTCTCCTCGGTGGTGATGGAGCCGCTGCTCATGTGCCCGCTCGGGTTGGACTGGTCTGCGGAATAGGAGAAACCATCCTTGACCGGCCTCCCGGTGAAACTGCTCTCCTCCCCACGCGCGACGAGATAACCGCCGCAGTCCGGGCAGATGGTTCCGGTGATATCCTCCGCCCCCTCGGCCTGGTAGACCCAGTTGCCAGCGGCGGAAACAGGCGTTTGCAGATGGTAAGTAGTCTCCCCGACCTGCACGCCCGGCACATTGACGATGAGAAAATACACCACAATGGCGCCCACGATCCACCCGCACAGCGCCATCAGGTCCTTATAACCGAATTTTTTCAAGTCACTGTCACTTCCTTCCCACATAGGCTGGCCAAGACCAGCTTGTAACAGTATAACATGAAATGAAACACACGCAAAGGAGAACCAGCCATGAAACTTTGGGGCGGACGTTTTGAGAAGAACACGGACAAGGCCATGGACGCCTTTCACTCCTCCATTTCCTTTGACCAGCGTCTCTACCACGAGGACATCCGCGGCTCCATGGCCCACGCCGCCATGCTGGGCAGGCAGGGCATCATCGGAAAGGAGGACGCGGACGCGATCATCGCCGGCCTTGCCTCCATCCTGGAGGACATTGAGGAGGGAAAAGTCACGTTCACCGTAGGAGCGGAGGACATCCATATGAACGTGGAGACCCTGCTCATTGAGCGCATCGGGGACGCGGGCAAGCGCCTGCACACCGGGCGCAGCCGCAACGATCAGGTGGCGCTGGACATGCGCATGTATATGAAAAACGCCGTATTGGCGGCCCGGACCAACCTGGGCAAGCTGTGCGCCGCCCTGCTGGAGAGAGCAGAGGAACACACCGAAACCATTATGCCGGGATACACCCATCTCCAGAAGGCCCAGCCCATCACGCTGGCCCATCACCTGCTGGCCTATTTTGAGATGTTTCTGCGGGACATCACCCGCCTGAACGACTGCTATGCCCGCACCGACGTCATGCCTCTGGGCAGCGGCGCTCTGGCCACCTCCACCTATCCCCTGGACAGGCAGAGCGTGGCAGAGGAGCTGGGCTTTGCCGCCATCTCCCGAAACAGCCTGGACGCCGTGTCCGACCGGGACTTCTGCATTGAGTTCTGCTCCTGCGCCTCAATGGCCATGATGCACCTCTCCCGCTTCTGCGAGGAGCTCATTCTCTGGTCCTCCGACGAGTTCCGCTTTGTGGAGATGGACGACGCCTATTCCACAGGCTCCTCCATCATGCCCCAGAAAAAGAACCCGGACGTGGCCGAGCTCATCCGGGGCAAGACCGGGAGGGTTTACGGGGACCTCCTGGCCCTGCTCTCCATGATGAAATCCCTCCCGTTGGCCTATAACAAGGACATGCAGGAGGACAAGGAGGCCACCTTCGACGCGGTGGACACCCTTCTGGCCTGCACGGACATGTTCACCCGCATGTTCACCACCCTGCGCTTCCGCACGGAAAACATGCACGCAGGCGCGGGCAAGGGCTTTACCAACGCCACAGACGCGGCGGACTACCTGGTCAAAAAGGGGATGCCCTTCCGTTCCGCCCATGCGGTTATCGGCGCGCTGGTGCTGGACTGCATCAAACACAACAAGGCCCTCACCGACCTGAGCCTTGCGGAGCTCCAGCAGTACAGCGAGCTCTTTGGGCCAGATGTCTTTGAGGCCGTCTCCCTGGAGGCCTGCGTGGACGGGCGCGCCCTGCCCGGCGGCCCTGCACCCGCCGCCACCCGGGCCCATCTGGCCGAGGCCGCGAAATTGCTGGAGCGCGCGCTGGCCGATCTCTAAACCGTCAACAATCTCTGAAAGGAGCTCACCCCCATGTGGAAACAGTTCAAGGAATTCGCATTCAAAGGCAACGTTGTGGATATGGCCGTCGGCGTCATCATCGGCGGCGCCTTCGGCAAGATCGTCACCTCCCTGGTCAACGACGTCATCATGCCCTTCTTCGGCTTTTTGACGGCCGGGGCGGATTTCTCCTCCCTCAAGCTGGTTTTAAGCCAGGCCGTGGTGGAGAACGGCGTGGAGATCAAGCCTGAGGCCGCCATCGCCTACGGCAGCTTTCTCCAGAACGTGGTGGACTTTCTCATCATCGCTCTATGCATCTTCTTCTTTGTGAAGCTGGCCAACAAGCTGCGTACCCGCAACGAGCCCCCCAAGGAGCCGGAAAAACCCAAAGGCCCCACCTCTGAGGAGCTGCTCGCCGAGATCCGCGACCTGCTCAAGGCGGAGGAGAAGTAATCCCTCCCCCAGCGCCCTGCCAGGACCGGCGGCGGCGTGTTCCAACGCCCGTATGCAGATGGAAAAGAGGGGACCGCGTGGTCCTTGAAACGGAGCGGCTTCTCCTCCGGGAGATGTGCCAAGCGGATTTTGAATCTTTATGTAAAATTTTGCAGGACGAGGAAACCATGTATGCGTATGAAGGCGCCTTCAGCGACGCCGAGGCGCAGGAGTGGCTTGACAGGCAAATCTCCTGTTATAAAAGGTGGGGATTGGGTCTGTGGGCTGTTGTTTTGAAGGATACCGGCGAGATGATCGGTCAATGCGGACTCACAATACAGCCCTGGAAAGGCAGGGAACTGCTTGAAGCCGGCTGCCTTCTCCAACGGGCGTATTGGCACAGAGGCTATGCTGTGGAGGCCGCAGGGGCGTGCAAGAAATATGCCTTCGAAACGCTGAATGCCAGCGAGGTCTGTTCCATCATCAGAGACACCAACACCGCGTCGCAGAAGGTGGCCCTTGGCAACGGCATGATCCCAATGGATGCCTGGATCAAACGCTGCCGCGGCGTGGATATGCCGCATCATCTCTATATGGTCTTTCGTATCTAGCCGCAATGCACACAGGGAAGCGCCGCAACCTATTGGGTTGCGGCGCTTTTTTCCCCTATGTCTCCGTCCGGCTTAAAGATAATTTTTTCGTGTCCAGGCCGAAACTTTTAAAAATGCAAGAAGGAATCCTCTGTGCTGTTGTGGAATCCCCCTTCCCCCATCCAGAAGTTGAGACATGGAGGCGATCCGATTTGGGTTTTGATCTCGTGCTCTGCCAGAGCGGCGTCCTGACAGGCGGTCCGTCCGTCCAGGATATCCTCCGCTGCAACAAGTTAACCGCCCCTTTCGGCCTGAAACTGACCGAGGGGCAAGCTCTGGAGCTGTTGGAGACCCGCACCCTCTCCCTGCGCGAAACCGGGCGGATTGAGCTCGGCGGCGGCATCATCGATCAACTGATCGAGGCTTTCTGCGACTCCCCCTTCCTCTGCCAGGAGAACTACGTCCCCACCCTCCACAGCCTGATCGAGCTCTTCTACCAGTATAAAAATGAGACCTCCGACCAGTTGCGGGATGAGGAGCTCATCCGGGCCATGAAGGGAGCCTTTGACGGGGTCTGCCAGGGCTCCTTGGAGCTGCTGGCGGAACGGGAGCTGGACAGGCTGGCGAGGGAGATCCGGGGTTGTTCCAGGGAGGTGGAAGAAGATGGGGAGTCTTGAGGCCCGGCGGCTGGACAGGGCCGCACTCAGCCAGGAACACTATTTCCAGACCCTGCTGGAGCAGGCCCGACGGAGAGGCCTGTTGACCGGGGAGGACGAGAGGCGCATCCAGCTGGGCTGCCTCGCCATATTGCGGGAAGTGGCCGGGGAGTACGCCCTGGGCGACAGTTCCATCCGGATAGAAGCCGCCCAGAACCTGTTCGCCTCCATTTCTTATACCATCGGCCTCGCCCTCAAAGCCTGTCCCAGCCCTGAGGAGGCGGCAGAGGCCCTCCGCACGGAGGAACCCGCTGTTCTCTATCAGAGAGGGCGCAGACAGGCTGCCCGCCTGCTTCGGGTGGCCAAATCCCTTCATTCCCGCATCGCCGGCCATCTTCTGGACACACCCAATGTCTTTTACCGCGCCACCCTTGTGGAGGGTATCCAGGGCTTTTTTAAGCTGTACCGGCCGGATTTCTCCGCCCATGAAATTCACATCACGGCGGACTATCCGCCCTATCTGCCGGTAAACGGCTGGGTGGGGATTGAGTTCATCAACCGGTATCTGGAGAATCTCAGCTGGGAGAACGCCTTCTGCCGCCTTTTCCCCCCCGAAAAAGTCCATGCCCTGCTCCTCGGCCTGGACCCGGGCTACCCCAAGCTGCTCTTCAACCTCTTTGAGCCGGTCTACCTCACGGCCCTGGGATGCTCTCTCGTCCAGGCCGACGCAAAAAACCTGACGCTGAGCGAAGTGGCTCTGGAGTACCTGTCCCAACTGTTCCGCAGCAGGGGGGAAAACGGGTTGATACCCCTTCTCCGGACGGCGCTGGGGGAACTCTCCTCCGCCCTCACCCTGTCCGGCCCCATGCTGGACTATCTGGGAAAATGCCTGCCCCAGGCCGCCGCAGTCATCCGCAGCGCCCTGGAGGCCGGAACGCTGCGCCCGATATTCCCTCTGCCACAGGCCGCCGGGGCCGCACCCTCCCTCCACTTCTTCATGGGAAACAGGATGGAGGACTGGCGGTACCGCAGGGTTGTGGAGGAGCTTCTCCTCTGCCGGACGAGCGAGGCCAGGCTGGCCGTCATCGGGGAAAACATCCGCTCTCTGGCCGATTTGGAGGACATCCTGCTGGACGGATGTCTCGCCTCCGCCGACATCCGTACCCTTCTCAGGGGGCTGAGCCCCATAGAGACCGCCGCGCTGCTCAAACTCCATCCCTCCCGGGGGGAGGACTGCGGTGAATGCGAGGCAGCCCTGATCCGCAGCCTGCAGGAACACCTGAACTCCCTCCCCCAGGAACAGAGGGCATGGCTCCTGAATACATCCAGGGACCTGGCGCTGGACGAAGAAAGGGCGTAATCCAAACCGCCCCGGATAATCCGGCGCCGGGCTCCCGTCAGAGAGGCTCGCCCCTTTAACCCCCCCCTTTCCATGGGACCCATTCTCTTTGAACACGATACGCCCCCGGACAAAATGATTGAGAAAAAGGCGCAGCCGGAAGCTGCGCCTTTTTGAAAGCGGAGGAAAACTATTTGGACGCCTGCTCGACGGCCACGGCCACAGCCACGGAAGCGCCGACCATGGGGTTGTTGCCCATGCCGATGAGGCCCATCATCTCCACGTGCGCAGGCACGGAGGAAGAACCGGCGAACTGGGCGTCGCTGTGCATGCGGCCCATGGTGTCGGTCATGCCGTAGGAGGAAGGACCGGCGCCCATGTTGTCGGGATGCAGCGTGCGGCCCGTGCCGCCGCCGGAGGCCACGGAGAAGTACTTCTTGCCGTGTTCCCAGCACCACTTCTTATAGGTACCGGCAACGGGATGCTGGAAGCGGGTGGGGTTGGTGGAGTTGCCCGTGATGGACACGTCCACGCCCTCCTTGCGCATGATGGCCACGCCCTCGGACACGTCGTCCGCGCCGTAGCAGCGGACCTTTGCGCGGTCGCCGTCGGAATAGGCCTTCTCATACGCCACGGTCAGCTCGTCGGTGTAGTGGTTGTACTCGGTCTCCACATAGGTAAAACCGTTGATGCGGGAGATGATCTGGGCGGCGTCCTTGCCCAGGCCGTTCAAAATAACGCGCAGGGGCTTGGTGCGGACCTTGTTGGCCTTGAGAGCGATGCCGATGGCTCCCTCGGCGGCGGCGAAGGACTCGTGGCCCGCCAGGAAGGCGAAGCAGTCCGTCTCCTCGCGCAGCAGCATGGCGGCGAGGTTGCCGTGGCCCAGGCCAACCTGGCGCTGGTCGGCGACGGAGCCGGGGATGCAGAACGCCTGCAGGCCCTCGCCGATGCACTCGGCGGCCTCGGCCGCCACCTTTACGCCCTTCTTGAAGGCGATGGCGGCGCCCAGGGTATAGGCCCAGACGGCGTTGTCAAAGCAGATGGGCTGGATGCCCCTCACGATATTGTCCACGTCCACGCCCTTGTCCAGGCAGATCTGACGGGCTTCCTCCAGATCCTTAATGCCATGAGCAGCGAGAACTTTTTCAATCTGGGCGATTCTTCTTTCGTAGCTTTCAAACCTGACCATGTTTAGTCACCTCTTTCTCAATTACTGATGGCGCGGATCGATGACGGTGACGGCTTCGGCGAAACGGCCGTAGGTGCCGATGTTCTTCTTATAGGCCTCGGCGGCGTCAACGCCGTCCTTGATGGCCTCCATCATCTTGCCAAGGTTGACGAACTGGTAGCCGATGATCTCGCCGTCCTCGTCCAGGCCGATGCCGAGCACATAGCCCTCGGCCATCTCCAGATAGCGGGCGCCCTTGGCCTTGGTGCCGTACATGGTACCGACCTGGGAGCGCAGGCCCTTGCCCAGGTCCTCCAGGCCGGCGCCAATGGGCAGGCCGTCGTCGGAGAAAGCGGACTGGGTGCGGCCGTAGACGATCTGGTTGAAGAGCGCCTTCATGGCGTCGTTGATGGCGTCGCATACCAGGTCGGTGTTGAGAGCCTCCAGGATGGTCTTGCCGGGAAGGATCTCGCTGGCCATGGCGGCGGAATGGGTCATACCCGAGCAGCCGATGGTCTCGACAAGAGCCTCCTCAATGACGCCGTCCTTGACGTTGAGGGTGAGCTTGCAGGCGCCCTGCTGGGGCGCGCAGTGGCCGACGCCGTGGGTCAGGCCGGAGATATCCTTGATCTCCTTGGCGTGGATCCACTTGCCCTCCTCCGGGATGGCGGCGTTTTCGTGCTTGACGCCCTGCTTGACGCAGATCATCTCTTCCACTTCTTTGGAATACTGCATGGTGTTCTCCTCCTTATGGTGAAAGTTAGGATACAAATATTTAGGATGCGTGCCCTTGGCGCGGGCGCGATGCGATAATTATATCACAGGCCCGGCGGGCAAGTCCATGTGCCTGAGCGTCTCCCAGGCCAATTGGGGGAAAAATTTTTACCGGGGTTTCTTCATCCTTTATTAACAACAAAACCTGCCGCAATATGGTATACTTAGCTTGGGCAAGTAGTATTGCCTTATCCAGTATAACCGGAGTGTGATGAAATGAAAAGAGGGTTTACATTCCTGCTGGCATTCCTGTGCGTACTGTGCGCTTTCGGCTCCTTTGCCGCCCAACCCGGCGCCCAGGAGGACGCGGCGCCGCTCATCGCGGTGGAATCCCTCCGCATTGCCGGCATAGTCCCCCAGGAAAACGGGGCCTGGACCACCCAGAGGAACGTAAAAGCGGCGCCGGTGGGCGAGGTGGAGCAGTTCTGCGTCGGCCTTCTGGCCCAGGAAAACGCCCCCGCCGGCGAAAAAGCGGTCGTCACCCTGACCGCCCCGAACTACGATTTTACCGGCTGCATCCCCCTGCTGCTCATCCCCGTGGAGGACCGCTACTATGTGGGCGAGATCGCCAGCTTTGAAGCGGGCAAGGGGGTTTTGAACGCGGACGTAACGGTGGGCTATCTCAACATCAATTCCACCGCCCCCGTCTATCTCTACGCCGAGGCCACCAAATTAAAGAGCGGCGGAGAGCTCACGGCCGCAGTCACCCGGATGAGGGCCAGTTCCTTTGAGTTCGGCCAGAGCATCCGCGTCGGGAAGTATACCATCTCCAAGCAGGGCGGCGCGGCCAATCCCGTGCAGATCGCCGTGGGCATGTCCGGCATGTCCGAGGGCGACGCAGCGTATATCATCTCAGACGAAAGCGGCGAGATTCTGCGGGTGGTCGTCGGCGGCGGCGAAGTGCTGGGCATCGCCAAAAAGGAGGGCGAGCTGGTGATGAGCCTGGAGTATGACTTCTCCAAGAAGGCCTATGTCAGCGCTCTGACCCGCAGGAAACTGCTCTCCAAGGATAAGGTGGTGCAGGTGTTCTCCGATCTGGGCTTCAGCTTTATGAGCCCCCCGAACGAACAGGCCTGGCTGGACAGCCAGACCCTCTACACCAGCAGCGAGACGCTCAGCCTCCACTGAGACTAGGCGCCCCGGACACGAATGAGCGAGCGGGCGAAAACGCCCGCTCTTTTTTGGATTTTACCGCCAATTTTGGAAAGCTATGATTGCGGGATATCCCCGGCATATGATAGTATATAAGCTGTTTATCCTGCATTTTTAAAGTATTTTTTAGAAGAGAAAACGGAGGAAGTTGAATGAAGCTAAAACGCGTGATTTGCGCGCTGTTGTGCGCGCTGACTTTCACGGCTATTCTGCCCGCTGCAACCGGACAGGACGTTGCACAGGCCAGAGCCTTTGATCCTGTCAACTACGCAAATGCCGACCCCGACAAGTACTATGTGGAGGTCGATCTGACCAACAACATCGTCACAGTCTATGAGAAGGGCGAGACAGGCAAATACGACACGGTCGCCATGCAGGCCCTCTGCACCCCGGGCGCCAAAGCCACGCCCACGCCCACCGGCACCTTCACCCTCAACACCGGGCGCAGGCGCTTCGGCTACTTCACCAAGTACGACTGTTACGCCCAGTACTGGGTACAGGTCGCGGGCGGCATCTACTTCCACTCCATCCTCTACAGCAGGCCGGTGGAGGGCTATTTCACCCGCACCTCCTTCAACGCCATCGGCAGCGTGGCCTCCCACGGCTGTATCCGCATGTATGTCGAGGATGTGCGCTGGCTCTTCTATAACTGCCCCCCCGGCACCCAGGGCATCATCCGGGACGATCTGCCCGCAAAACCCGATCTCCGCCTCCCAGTACAAGCCGGAGCCCGATCAGTACGAGAATACCCCCCGCCCCGAACCTTCCGCTATTCTGCGCACAGGCAGCGCCGTGGTGAACTCCAGCGGCAAAACGGTGGCCCGGGCGGCCGCCGGCGACAAGGTCACGGTGGTGCTCTCCGGCAGGACTCAGACCAAGGTGCGCACTGCGGACGGCAAGGAGGGCTATATCAAAAACGCCCTGCTGGACTTCCAGCCCAACGGCCCCATAGAGGGCGCCAAGGTGGTTAACGTCATCAGCAAGGCAAACGCCAAGGTTGGTGACAAGCCCACCAACACCATCGACCCCAGCACTACCCTTGAAAAGGGCACGGAGGTGACCATCCTCTCCAGCACGGTCTACTACCACGAGATCACCGCCGGGGATGTGACAGGCTATGTCAACAAGAGGGACATCTCCACCGAGACCATCTATCCCGACGACGGGGAATCCCCGGACGAGGAGCCCGGGGAGCCGGAGGATGAGGAGACCAGGCTGACGGTGTACCGGGTCAAGTCCGAAAGCGCCTTCCTCTACGAGAAGGCCAGCAACGAGCAGCCCCCCATCGCCCGCTTCGGCGAGGGCACCGACCTGGAGTACCTGGGCTACACCGTGTACTATTACAAGGTAAAAGTGGGCGGCAGGACCGGTTTCATCCGCAAGGCGGATGTGGGCCGGTATACCCTGACCCTTGCCCCGGACGACGTGTATGAGCCCCAGCTTGTGGAACTCCCCCTGGAGGAGGAAGAGGAGGAGGCCCCCGAGGAGGAGCTTGCCCCTGAGGAGGAAGCGCCCGGGGATGAGCCCGTCGAAATCGGTCCCGAGGATCAGTCGGGCGACGAATTGATCCCCATCGTGGTGGGCTGAGTATCAACCAGGCACAGCAAAGGGCAGAAAGAGACTTTCTGCCCTTTTGCCGCCTCCTCCCCCTTCAGAGTGTTCCCAAAGAGAACCTAGAGAAAAAGGAATTATGAAGAAATGCAAAAGCTAAAGCACCTCCTGGGTATCGGGGATTCCAAGTTCTACCGGACCATGCTGGCCATCTGCCTGCCCATTATGCTGCAGCAGGGCCTCAGCTCGGCCCTCTACATGATCGACAATATCATGGTGGGCCAGCTGGGCGAAACGGCCATCAGCGCCGTCGGCGTGGCCAACCAGCTCACCTTCCTGCTCCAGATCTTCGGCATGGGCATCAGCGGCGGCGCGGGCGTCTTTGCCGCCCAGTACTGGGGACGCAAGGATATCGCCGGCATCCGCCGGGTGCAGGGCATCGCTCTGGGGCTCTCCCTGGTGGTGGGGGTCCTGTTCACCTGCGCCGGCCTCTTCTTCGCACAGCCAATCGCCTCCATCTTCAGCCACGACCCGGCGGTTATCGACCTGGCCGTGAGTTATCTGTCCATCGCCAGCTATGGCTACCTCTTCCAGATGGTGGCCCTGGTGCTGTGCGTTATCCTGCGCGCCAGCGGCGACTCCGTCCTCCCCCTCAAAGCGACCGCCGCAGCCGTGCTGGTCAACGGCGTGTTCAACTACATCTTCATCTTCGGCAAGCTGGGCCTTGCGCCCATGGGGGTGCGGGGCGCCGCCCTCGCCACTGTCATCGCCTCGGTGGTCAACGCGGGCGTACTGGTCTTTATCAGCTACCGCAAGCGCAACGCGGCGGCAGCCAGCCTCAAGGAGATGACCAACTTCGACGGCAGGATGCTGGGCAGCTTCGCCAAGGTGAGCGGCCCGGT
>JAHZEH010000039.1:6865-12003 GCA_019421925.1 Clostridia bacterium | reverse complement strand
GCCCGGTCCTTGGCGTACTCCTCCTCGCCGTGGAGCAGGTACACGTTCCTCAGAGCGCCCTGCCCAATCTCCTCAAACCATGCCGTCCCGTCCATTGGCACACTCCCCAATTCAGAATAGCCCTATTATATCACGGCAGCATGGTTTGAACCACAACCCCTTCCTCACAAAACCGGAAGGTCAGCGCGCCCCGCTCCCGGGTCACAAGCGTCCGGCATCCCGCCTCCTCCAGCCGCTTCAGCGTCTCAGGCGCGGGATGCCCATAGTTGTTCACCCCAGCCGAAACAGCCGCCCACTCCGGACGGACAGCCTCCAGGAAACTCTCACCCGTACTGTATTTGCTGCCGTGATGCCCCACCTTGAGCCAGTCCACATCCTCCAGCGCACCCTGCCGGCGGAGTTCCTCCTCCGTCTCAAATCCGGCGTCCCCTGTAAAGAGCGCCCGATACTGCCGATAGCCCAGCTCCAGGATCAGCGACGCCTCATTCCCCTCCCTCTTCCGCCCGCCGCTCTCCAGAACCCGCCAGGTTGTCTCGCCCAGTCCAATGCTGTCGCCCGGCTCAAGCTGGACGATGGGGATTTCTTTCTCCTGTGCGAGGGCCTCCAGCTCCAGATATTGGGTGTCCGCTCCCGCGCAGTTCCCCACAAGGATGACGTCCACCGGCATCTCCCGGCAGAGTGTCAGCGCGCCGCCGCAGTGGTCAGCGTGAGGATGGGAGAGGATGAGGGCGTCCAGACTTTGAACCCCCTGACTGCGCAGAAAGGGGAGCACCACGCTCTCCCCGTAGTCCATCTCACTGTTCCGCATACCTGAATCCAATAGAACCGTTCCGCCCCCTTGGGAGATAACGGCGGCATCCCCTTGGCCTACGTCCAGAACGGTGATGCGGAGCGGCTCGGAACCCTCCACCCACCGGGCATAGCTGATGACCCCCAGGACGGCTGCGCCGCACAGAAAAAGAGCCCGTATCCTCCAGCCCCTCGTCCACTGGCTGCAGGCCAGATAGGCCAGCGCCAGGGCCCCGCCGGAGAGCAGCCCCAGCCCGCCCAGATTGATGGAGCAGAGAGGCAGCTCCGACGCCCAGCGGGCCAGGCCGGTCATGGCCTGCACGCCCAGAGCGACGGCCTTTCCCATCGCCGCCGCGCCCTCCGCCCAGAGGGGTGCGCCGAGGGAGAGCGCCAGCCCGCCAACGAGCACCCAGCCTGCGAGGGGAACAACCGCTAGGTTGATGATTGAACCCAACAGGGGCACGCGGCCAAAGAAGGCCGCTGTAGCAGGAAGCGTCCCCATCTGAGCGCCAAGGGAGATGGAGAGCGCGCCGGCGATCCTGACCCGGAGCCCTCTCGTCCGCCGGCCTGCGCATAATAATTTAGCAAAAAGCCCCTGAAAGGTGTTTGCAAAAAAGCCGATACCCAAAACCGCCCCATAGGACAGAAGGAACCCGGCTGTCAGTGCCTGCATGGGGTTAAACAGGAGGGTAATACCGGCAGCCAGGCCCAGGGAGGAGAGCAGGTCGCTCCGCTCCCCCAGCGCGCCGCCCGCCATGGAAACCAGGCACATGATCGACGCACGCGAGATGGAGGCCGTGAACCCCACCATAGTGCAGTACGCCAGCAGGAACAGGGCGCACAGCCCGGTGCAAGCCCAGCGGGAGGCCCTCAGCCTGCGCAGCAGTGCGTACAGCGCACCGCAGATCACGCCCACATGGAGCCCGGAGACCGCCAGGACATGGGCGATTCCCGTCTTGCGGAAGGACTCCAGGCCGCTCTCCTCCATCTCCCCGGAGTCCCCGAAGAGCATGCCCTTGACAACACCGGCGGCATCCGCCTCCAGGTTGCCCTCCAAATTGCCCTCCATCCATCCGCGCACCTCCAGCAGCAGCCCCCGCGCGCCGCCCTGTCCGCCCAGATTAACCGCCTTGGAGGCGTAGCCGCTCAGGCGGACATTCTTGGCCCAGGCGTTCAGACGGGCGTCCATCCCGCCGGGGTTGCGCTGCCGGCTGGGCTCTTTGAGGGAGGCCTCCGCCTGAACCCAGTTCCCATAGGAATAGCCGCCGCTTGGCACATAGAGCCGGACACGGCCCTCCACCTCCTGGCCGGAGACCGTGACCTCCTCCAGGATCAGCATGGTCTGCCCGGAATATTGCCGGGGCTGCTCCACTATTCTGCCGAGCACCATCCCCTCCCGGGGCTCTGCCCCGGACAGGCCGGCATACTGAAGGCACATGGCCAGACAGCCCACTGTCAAACCCAACGCCCCAATTCGCCAGCCCCTGAGGCGAAGAACCGCCGCAAGAACCGCGAGGGCGCAGCAAAGGGGCAGAATCCAGCCGGTGAAGCCGCCCTCAGAGGCCGCAAAACCGAGCCAGACGCCGCCAGCTACGGAAAATCCCCAGATTGCAAAGGGCCTGTTGCGCAATGGATTCGACATGATACCCCGCATTTCATCGTTTTATACTCAGTATATCACGTCATTTCCATATTTTTCCAGCATGCGCCCCCTTGAAAGGGGCGCAAAAAGCCGGGCGTACGCCCGGCTTCTCCTCTGTGATCCTGATTCAGTTATGCTGCGGTCCCATTTACCTCCCCTTCCGGGGCATTGAGCGCCTCCTCAGGGATGGTGAACTCCGTCGCGTTGTTAATGTTGCTGATCTCCATGGAAATCAGCACCTTGGAGACATTGACGGAGACTCCCTCGGCCTCAGCCCCCAACATGGCAAAGAGGTTCTCATAGAGGCTGGACATGAGGTTCGTCATATCCATCTCATACTTCACCGGATAGAGCGTTTCAGGGTTGAACCAGAAATAGACCTCCATATCATCCATATCCTTAAAGAGGCTCTCCAGCAGTTCACCGGTCAGACCGATGCTCTCCTCGTTCATCATGCCCGAGGCGTTGATAACCTCGGAGAGCGCATCGGCCGGGATGACGCCCTTAACTTTGACGGCGTCCACTCCACCGATCTTCTCGGTACCCACCTGCTCATATTTTGCGGCGTTGTCCAGATAGACGTTGAGGTTATCCTGCACTTCGGCCTGCTGATATTCCTCTTTGTACTCCTCCATCGACATGGTCTGCTTGACCCAGCCGTCGCCGCTGTCGGCATACACCGTGACGCTCTGGCCCTCCTCCACCATGTACATCTCCATGCCGGTTTCCAGCATACTCATTTCCATCTTCATGCGGACGGGCTCTTTGAAATAGGTCATATTCATATCCATGTCTACGCCCACCGTGACTCCGCCAGCGGACATATCCATGACCATATTCATCTTGGTATCCATGCTGTCCACCGCGTTCATGTTTTCCTGGCATTTGGCGATCTGTTCCTCCAGCGACATAGCGCCGCCGCAGCCCGCCAAAGAGAGCGCCATCAGCCCCGCCAGAGCGCCCGCGAGCAACTTCTTCAAATTCTTCATTATAATCTCTCCAATTTCATAATTCTTTGCATAAGGCCCGCTGCCGCGGCCCTCAGTACTCTGAATTATTGTATCATAGCCCGCCGTCCATGGCAACGAATCTCCCATGCTATGGCAAAAGCCCGGTTAGACCGGGCCTGTACACGCGTTATCTGAGAGGCTTCTCAGGCTGGGCGCATTCCCCCGCCTCCCCCCGCAGAATCTGTAATCCGTGTTCCAGCGGCGGCAGAATGCAGGAGAGGTTCTCCCGCACAGCCTTGGGGCTGCCCGGCAGGTTGACGATCAGGGAGAGCCCCCTGATACCCGCCGCCGCCCTCGAGAGTATCGCCCGATTCGTGACCAGCAGGCTCTGAGCCCGCATATACTCCGCAATGCCGGGAGCCATACGCTGGCACACGGCAGCCGTGGCCTCAGGCGTCACATCCCGGGGGGAAAATCCCGTCCCGCCCGTGGTGACGATCAGGGCGCACTTCCACTCATCCGCCGCCCTGATAAGAGCATCCTCTATGGCGCTCTGCTCGTCGGGCACCATCACGCGGTGAGCCACCCGGTAGCCCGCCTCCTCCAGTATCTGGGCCGCCAGCGGTCCCCCCCTGTCCTCCCTCAGTCCTGCGTAACCCTTATCGCTCACCGTAATGACGCTCGCTTCAAACATCTCCGCATCCTCCCTCCTGCAATATTCTCCGGTTCCACCCGCACCAGCAGCGTCTCCCTGCCCGCGAGCCCCGCCCATGCCTCTTTTGCCAGCTCCAGGCGGATATCACAGAAATCCGACCCTCCGGGGCTGTTTTCAGGCCGAAGCATCACAATCACAGAGAATACATCCTCCACCACCCGGAGAATGTGGCAGCGGATGACATTTTCGCCCTCCCGCTCCACGGGGGTGAAGTAATGGGCCCGTACCCCCACATGGCGCACGCTGTCCGGCACCTTCTGGGCGCTGCGCAGCGTGACGCCCCAATCCAGAGCGTCCACCGTGTGCTCCCCTGTACTGGCCACCCTTGAGTAGTTTTTGCACCCCGAGAGGAGAGCGGCAGAGAGGGTTTTGGGGTTCTCAAACAGGGTTTTAACGGGTGTCACCGGCTCGTTTTTTCCCTGATCCATAACACAGACCTGGCCGCAGATTCGGTATACCTCATCCCGGCTGTGGGAGACGAACAGCGCCGTTCCCGAAAAGGACTCCAGCGTTTTGACGAGCTCCAGCTCCATCTGCCATTTCAGATAGCTGTCCAGGGCGGAGAAGGGCTCGTCGAGCATAATCATCTCCGGTCCGCTGGCCAGCATGCGCGCCAGGGCTACCCGCTGCTGCTGGCCGCCGGAGAGCTGGGAGGGCAGTTTATTTTCCAGTCCCTCCAAATAGAAGGCCCTGATCTTGGCGTCCACCACCGCCCGGTTCTCCTCCTTTTTCCCACGCAGGCCGGAGGCAATGTTCTGAGCCACCGTCATATGGGGAAAGAGGGCATAATTCTGGAAAAGATAACCCACCCTGCGCTGTTGGGGGGGCAGGTTGATCCTTCTGTCCGAGTCAAACAGCACCCTGTCACCCAGCACAATGCGCCCCTCATCCGGCGTCTCAATGCCTGCGATGCACTTGAGGGTCATGCTCTTGCCGCAGCCCGACGCGCCCAGCAGGGCCAATATCCCGTCGCCGCAGGAGAACTCCACGTCCAGGAGGAAATTCCCCAGCTTCTTGCGGATCTTTGCTGTCAGTGCCATAG
>JAHZEH010000039.1:0-6855 GCA_019421925.1 Clostridia bacterium | reverse complement strand
CCCTCTTCCGTCGAACCCGGTCCTGATAGCCCGTCCAGTAGTTCATCAGAAGGATAGTTCCAAAGGAGATACACATGATAAGCGCCACCCAGGAGTATGCCTTCTCCATGTTGTTGCCCTGAACGGCGGAATAGATGGCCAGCGACATGGTCTGGGTGCGGCCCGGAACATTGCCCGCCAGCATGGTGGTTGCCCCAAACTCGCCCAGAGCCCTTGCAAAGGCCAGTACCGTGCCCGCAGCCACCCCTGGCCAGCAGGAGGGCAATATGATCCTCCAGAAAATTCTCCTCTCAGACATGCCCAGCGTCCGCGCCGCATAGATCAGGTTCTGATCCATCTGTTCAAACGCGCCGCGGGCCGCCCGGTACATCAGCGGGAAGGAGACCACCGTCGCCGCAATGACCGCCCCCTGCCAGGTGAACACAACGGACAGGCTGATATTTGCCAGGAATTGCCCCAACAGGCCGTTCTTGCCGAAGACAACCAGCAGAAAGAAACCGACAACCGTCGGGGGCAGTACCATGGGCAGGGTCAGCAGCCCGTCGATAACCCCTTTGCCCCGGCGCAGCCGCGCTACTTTGTGCGCCGCATAGATGCCGAAAAAGAAGGTGAACACCGTGGCTGTGAGCGCAACTTTGAGTGAAATCCACAGGGGGGAAAGGTCCATGAGTCAGCCTCCGCTCCGTTTATTTCATAAAGCGCGGCATTGCTGCCGCGCTTTTGCCGCTTATATCCGCGTCTATTCCTGGTACATGGAGAAGCCGGCCGCCTCAAACCTCTTGACAGCGTCGCTGCCCGACAGGTATTCCACAAAGGCCTTGGCCTCCTCGGAATGGGTAGAGCCCTTCAGAACTGCGGCGGGATAGATAACGGGCTTATGGCTGCCCTCGGGCGCCTCGCAGATCACCTTGACGCCGTCGGTGGAGGCGGCGTCCGTGGCGTACACGACGCCGCAGTCCACATCCCCACCTTCCACCCAGCTGAGCACAGCGCGCACGTTGGTGCCAAAGTTGGCCTTAGCTTTGACCGCGTCCCACAGGTTCAGATAGGTGTAAATCTCCTCCGTATACTGACCCACCGGTACGGAGGCCTCGCCGACAGCGACCATCGCCACCTTGTCGGTCGCCACGTCCTCAAAGGTGGCGATATCGGACTGGGAGTCCTTGGGGACGATGAGCACCACCTTATTGACCAGCAGGTTCTTGATGGTGTCGCTCTGCACAAGGCCCTTCTCATCGAGGGCGTTCATCTGCTTCTGTGCGGCGGAGACGAACACATCGGCGGGCGCTCCCTCCTCAATCTGTGTCTGAAGCGTGCCGGACGAATCGAAGGTGAACGTCAAGGTCACGTTGGGGGCAACGGCCTTATAGTCCTCCGCAATTTCTGCCAGAACATCGGTCAAACTGGCTGCGGCGGAGATGTAGAGCTCCACCGGTTCCCCATCCTTCTGGGCAGACTGGGAGCAGCCGGCAAGCAGGGACAGCGCCATCAGGGCGCAGAGCAACAGAGCGGCAATTTTTTTGGTGTTCTTCATGACAATCTCTCCTTTTCAAAATGGAAGGCGCAGCCGTTTCCAGCAAACACCCTTTGTGAGGACGCAATGCTCACTGGCCGGGGGCCATAGCGTTTATCCGCCTTAGGCCGGCCGGCTCGGATTCATTGACAAAACTCTTCCCTGGGGCGGGTTCCCCTGTCATTCCCCTTTTCTCCCCTCCCTCAATTCCTGCCGAAGTAGCAAAGGGGATACCGGCACTCCCTGCATCCCATGCAGAATCCCCCTTCGCCCAGCCCGGGAATCTCCTCGTTTGTAATCCTCTCCCCCGCAACAATACGGGGCAGAAAGATATCCAGGCTGGTAATTTTGCTGTGCATGGACGCCCCGGGCACACCTATGAGCATGGTGTCCCCCAGATAGGCCATGGTCAGCATATTGCCAGGCTGCAGGGGCACGCCCTGGGTGACCAGCTCCGCCCCTGACATACGGATAGCCGTGGGGGTCAGGTCGTCGGGGTCGACGGACATGCCGCCCGTGAGCAGCACCAGCTCCGCCCCCTCCTCCACGCATCTGTCCAGCGCCTCAGACAGCCTGTCCAGGTCGTCCGGGCACTTCTGAACGCTGAGGATGCGCGCGCCGTATGCCCCCAGCTTCTCCCGCAGGATGGGTTCAAACCGGTCCTCAATCCTGCCATAGTACACCTCGCTGCCCGTGATGACTATGCTTGTCTTCAGGGAAAGGAAGGGTTTAATCTGGAACACCGGGGTTCCCTCTCCCGCCGCCTCCACCGCCCGCTCCACGTTCTCCCGCCTGGTCATAAGGGGAACAATACGGGCTCCGCCCAGCTTTTCGCCCTTGCGTACCGCTGTGTTGCCCGGGCGGCAGGCGATGGTGAAATCCGGAACGCTGTTGATGCGGCGCAGCGCCCCGCTGTTGACGCAGAACAGGCCATCCGCATCCGCCAGAAGCTGAAACTTCCCCTCCGAAGGCCCGGTAAAAGCGATATTAGGCCCACAGGCCGCCTCCGTAACCGCCCGGGCCGCATCCTCCTCGTGCACCTCGCCCGCGCCGGGCTCCCAAACAAATATGTGGGACTTGCCGATGTTGAGAAGCTCGGGGATGTCCTCCTCCGTGACCACATGGCCCCGTTTGAACTTGACACCTTTGAAGCCGTTGGCCAGAATGGCCGTCATGTCATGGCACAGGGTCTGCCCCACTGCCTCCTCCACTGGAATCTTCCTCATAATTCAGCCTCGCCTCACTGTTTCACCACGGTGATTTCGTCCCCCGCGCGCACAACGCCCTCCTCACGGACGACCACAAAGATGCCCTCCCTGGGCATGACGCACTCGCCGGTCACCTTCTTGATGGCACAGTCGCTGTGGCACTCCTTGCCGATCTGGGTGACCTCTACCAGTGCCGGACCGATGCGCAGCAGGGTTCCCACTGGCAGGGTGAAGAGTTCCAGGCCGCGGGTGTTGATGTTCTCTGCAAAAGCGCCCGGCTTGAGGGAGGGAATCTTGACGCGCATCTTGTCCACGCTCTCCTCGGCCAGCAGGCTGATCTGGCGGTGCCAATCGCCCGCATGGGCGTCGCCCACGATGCCATGGCCGATCTTCAGTTCAATGCTGTCCACCTCGTGCTTGGGCACACCCTTCCTCTCGCTGATGTTCACTGCTGTTACAACTGCCATGGCTGTTCGTCCTCCTTGCAATAATCGCCGCTCTTTCCCCCCTGTTTGGAGATGAGGCGGATGTTTTGAATCACAATATCCTTCTGTACTGCTTTGCACATATCGTATATGGTCAGCGCCGCCACGGAGACCGCGCTCAGGGCCTCCATCTCTACGCCCGTCTCGCCCTTGCATCGGGCCGTGGCCTGAATCTCAATGGTGCTGGACTCCTCCCGCATGGCGAAAGCGATGTCCACGCCCGTAAGGGCAATGGGATGGCACATGGGGATGAGGTCGGAATTCCGCTTGGCCGCCATAATGCCCGCCACCTGCGCCACAGCCAGCACGTCCCCTTTTTTCATGCCCCCCTCCGCCACCTTCCGGAAAGTGGCGGCGCTGAGGCGCACCTCGCCCCGGGCGCAGGCCACGCGGGTGGTGGCGCCCTTTTGCGTCACATCCACCATACGCGCCCTCCCCTGGGCGTTGAAATGGGTGAGTTCCTCCATGGGTTATCCTCCTATCTCAAACATTCCCCGCTGGCTCTTGCTGGCATGATTCCCGTCCATCCAGTGCTGGCGCGGCTTGTTCTGGATTGCGCCGCGCATGGCGCTGTGAAGGGTCTCTCCGTGCAGGCCCCGCAGGTTGATCTCCTCAGCGGAGTGCAGGCAGGCCTTGAGCTTTCCGTCCGCTGTCACGCGGATGCGGTTGCAGGCCGGGCAGAAGTGGTTGCTCATGGGGCTGATGAGCCCCACCGTACCCCTGTAGCCCGGAACCCGGTAAACGCGGGCGACCCCCTCGGTCCCCTGTCTCTGCAGCGCCGGAACTTTCTCCAGCACCGTATCAGCGGCCTGGAACCGCTCCCTGTCCCACGCGGCGCACTGGCCAATGGGCATGAGCTCAATAAAGCGGAGCTGAATGGGCTCCTCCCGCGTCATCTCCACCAGTTCAGGCACCTCCTCATCGTTGAACCCGCCGATGAGCACGGTGTTGACCTTCATCTGTCCCATCCCTGCCCGCCGGGCCGCCTCCATGCCCAGGAGCGCCCGGGAGAGGTCGCCGCCCCGGGTGATCCTGCGGTATTTCTCAGGGTCCAGGGTATCCAGGCTCATGTTGATGCGCTTGACTCCCGCGCCGGCAAGAGGAGCGGCCAGTTCGGGCAGCATGAGGGCATTGGTGGTCAGGCAGACCTCCTGCACTCCTGGAATGGAGGCCACACGCCCGCAGATCTCCACAATTCCCTTGCGTACCAGCGGCTCCCCGCCCGTTATGCGCACCTTCTCAATGCCGCAATCCGCCGCGGCCCGCACAATCTCCTCGATCTCCTCCACCGACAGGATATCCTCATGGCGCATCTTTTGCACGCCCTTCTCGGGCATGCAGTACTCGCAGCGCAGATTGCACAGATCCGTGACGGACAAGCGGAGATAGTTGATCTTTCTTCCAAATTGATCCAGCAAATCCTTCCCCTCCAGGGGCGGACCCCATCCGCCCGATTATTCCGCCGCCTTCTATCTCCCGACGGGATAGGCCCGCAGAAGGGCCCCCGCCTCCACAGGCGGGCTGCCCGCCGGAATCTCGGCGAACATATCGCACCCGACAAGGGAGGAGACCACACCGTTGCCCTGCCTTCCCGTCTGGCTGAACCAGGCCCGGCCGTCCTTCAGTACCAGCCTTCCCCGCACAAACCGCCGCTGGGGGCTGGCCTTGCGGAATCCCTCTTTCAGATAGACCTGAACCGGCTCATTTTGAACATCTGTCCGTCCGGCCAGCTTCTTGACAAAGGGCATCCCCACCATATGCAGGCCGATCGCGGCCGAGGCCGGATTCCCTGAGAGCGCCAGCAGGCACTTCCCGTGAAGCACCGCCGCCATCAGGGCGGAACCGGGCTTCATCTGTACCTTCCAGAAAAGAATATCCGCTCCCAGCTTTTCCGCCGCAGCATAGACCAGATCGTAGTCCCCCACAGAGATACCGCCGGTGGTAATGACCATATCCGCGCTCTCCATGGCCTTTTCAATGGCCTGGGCGATGCGCGCGACCTCATCGGGCACAGTTCCCCCGTCCCGAACGGCCGCGCCCGCGTTCTCCAGATAGGCCCCCAGGGTATAGCAGCTGCTGTTGCGTATCTTGGCGGGGGCGAGGGGCTCATGGGCATAGAGCAGCTCATTGCCCGTGTTGACAATGGACACAACGGGCTTTTCCCATACCGGCGGCCTGCACACCCCCAGCCCGGCCAGCAACCCGGCCACGGGCGGCGTGATGAGGGTGCCCGCCGCGGCGATCAAATCGCCCGTTCGCACGTCCTCACCCGCCGGGCATACGTTGCTCCCGGCGGCCACCGGCGCAAAGAGGGTCACGCTCTCCGCGTCAAAGCGGGTGTCCTCGTATTTGATCGTAGCGTTCACCCCCCTGGGGATGGGCGCGCCCGTAAGAATCTTGGCGGCCTGTCCGGCCCCCACCTCAAACTCCGGCGCTTTGCCCGCCGGGATTTCCTCTGTGATATGAAGCGTCACCGGGTTCTCCGCGCTGGCATTCGCCGTGTCCTCCCCCCGGAAGGCATAACCGTCAAAGGGGGACCGCGCAAAGGGCGGGATCATCTCCACCGCATACACGTCCTGGGACAGCACGCGCCCATTGGCCCGTTCCACAGGGGCAGCTTCCTCCCGCCGCTTGACGGGCAGGTCCAAAAGGATGCTCACAGCGTCCTCCACAGGGATGTTTTTCAATACCTCTCTCATCGTTTCATCTCTTCCTCTATCTTCCCATTGATTTGTCCCATAAGGAACCGGGCTGCGCCCGCCGCTTCATCAAGGGCAAAGCAGGGCGTCTCTGTATGCAGCGGCGCGTCCGTCACCACGGCAATCAGTTCCTCGGGCGGATGGACCATGGGCTTTCCGTTCCCCAGGCGGTAGACCTCGATCTTGGGCTTGTCCCCGTATTTATAACCCTCCGTCAGAACCAAATCCACGTCCCCAGAAACCATAGAGATCAGCTCGTCCAGGGGCTTTTCCGTCCGGTTCCGGGCCAGAATGGCGTATTGGGAGGGGGCCGAAATCGCGACCACGTCCGCTCCCGCTTGGGCGAAGCGCCAGGTGTCCTTCCCCTCCTGATCCATCTCAAACCCATGTGCGTCGTGCTTGATGACCGCCAGGCGGATGTGAAATTTTTTGAGTTCAGCGACTAACTTCTCCAGAAAAGTGGTCTTGCCGGAGCCGGAAAACCCGACGACAGAAAACACCGGAGTCTCTCGCATCGTCCTGCGCGCTCCTTTCAATAAAAAACAGCCTGTTTGAAAAGCACAAACAGACTGTTGAATCCCCAAATGGGCATCCACTTGCCGGTTTCCTTTTCAAACACGGAAGGCAGAGCCTTTTCACGCTCCACCTGCGGGCTTTCGCCCTGGCATACCGTCCATAGCCAAATCCATGGCCTTAGGTCCGGCAGCTCGGAAACTAGATATGTAATTATTATTTATATCATACTCGCCTGTCTAGGGGTTGTCAATGCGAATCTCAAACGCAAACCACACGTTTTTAACCATTTTTCTCACAAATCCAGCATAAAACGCAGCATTTCCCCTATCCTACGGAAAGAGGGCCCCCGAAAACAGGGGCCCTCTGTATCTCTATGCTATCGTTTTCCGCCGTCATACGGCTCGCCGGACGCCCTCGGCGCCTGGGATTTCTTG
>JAHZEH010000382.1:783-1071 GCA_019421925.1 Clostridia bacterium | reverse complement strand
GGGAGTCAGGGGGCAGCGCCCCCGCCGTTCCCCTACCCTCTCTTCTTGAGCTCCGCCCGCACGGCCCTGGCGATGAGTTCCATGCCCTCGGGGGAACGCAGGGTCTCGAGCACCGTGGCGGCGATGAGTTCCCTGGCCTGCTTGGTGGCCAGCAGGGTGTCCAGCAGGCCCCCCTCCGGCTCGGGCTCCTTGCCCTTCCTGGCCTTGGAGGCGGGGGCCGGGATATTGACCACCGGCTCGGCGTCGTCGTGGGCCATGTCCATCCAGTTGCTCATGCGGATGCGGTCG
>JAHZEH010000382.1:274-773 GCA_019421925.1 Clostridia bacterium | reverse complement strand
AGTCCTCCGCCATCTTCTCCTGGTGCTCCTTGGAGGGGGTTTGACGGCCCGTCTCATATTTTTCAATTGCGCCCTTGGGGAAGCCCAGTTCGCCCGAGAGGGCGATGCGGCTCAGGTTGCGCTCGGTGCGCAGCGCCTCAATGCGCTGTCCCATGGATACCATTTTCTTCGACCTCCTTGGCCGGGGGCAGTCCGCCCCGGCGGTGTTCTGCTCCCCATAATACCCCGGCCGCGCGCGCCCTGTCAACAAAGGTTATTTTGCATGCTCAAAGGATACAATACGGGTATGCACCGTCCTTTTCGGGGGATGAATTGTCATGAAAATCTTTATAAGAACTTTGCGCTTCCAGGAAATTATTGGTACAATCAGAAAACACGGAGTGAAAGACAAGAAAAGGTAAGGAGGAACCCAGCCATGCCCAATCTATGGCACAACAGAAGCGTTCCGCAGGCCTTTGAGGCGCTGGGGACAGGGCCTCAGGGCCTGTCCGGCGAGGAG
>JAHZEH010000382.1:0-264 GCA_019421925.1 Clostridia bacterium | reverse complement strand
GGCAAAGGATGGCCCCAACGAGCTCAAAGCGGCCAAAAAGCGCAGCGTGTTCCAGATGCTGCTGGAGCAGTTCAAGGACTTTATGGTCATCATTCTCATCATTGCGGCGGTCATCTCCGCCTTCCTGGGCGAGACGGTGGACAGCGTTATTATCCTGGTGCTGGTGGTTCTGAACGCCGCTCTGGGTGTCTGGCAGGAGATCAAGGCGGAGCAGTCCCTGGAGGCCCTGCAGAAGATGTCCGCGCCCTGGGCCAAGGTCATAAG
>JAHZEH010000038.1 GCA_019421925.1 Clostridia bacterium | reverse complement strand
CATCACCGGCGTCTCTGGCCTGCATGCGGGCTGCAACCCCGTCTCCGGCTCCTTCTCCCTGCTGGCGCGGGGGTTCCTGGTGGAGGGCGGCAGGATGATAAGGCCGGTGGAGCAGATCACCCTCTCCGGATTGTTCCTGGACCTGCTTCAAAAGGTGGAGCGGGTGGGCGGGGATTTCGCCTTCGATATGCCGGGAGGCAGTACCTTCGGATCCCCCAGCCTCCTCATCGGCAAGCTGCCTGTGGCGGGGAAATAGGGGGGAAGCCCGGAAAATCACTCCCGCCGGGCTTTACAACCGGGCGGGGTGTGGTATAATAGTAGCGTTCTATACAAAAAGCGTCGATGGGGACGAGTAGACCGGTTCTTTTCCACACAGCGAGCTGCGGCGGGTGTGAGCGCAGCGGGGGGAGCGGCTGAATATCACCCCGGAGCGCGGGGCTGAACCTCAAGGGAAGTAGGTCCTGCCGGATGCCCGCCGTTACCGGGCGCGCCGCTGGTCCGGCGCATGAGAGGCGCAGCGATGCGCAAATTAGGTGGTACCGCGAAGTCCCTTCGTCCTAATAAGGAGGAAGGGGCTTTTTCTGTTTCAAAACACAGCGAGAAGGAGCAATGAGATGTACAAAAAGGTGACAACCGACATGGACTTCGTCCCCCGCGAGGAGGAGGTCCTGGCATTTTGGAAAGAGAATCAGATTTTTGAAAAGACCGTGGAGAAGAGCAAGGGCAAGCCGGCGTACACCTTTTACGACGGTCCGCCCACGGCCAACGGGAAACCCCATATCGGCCACATTCTGACCCGTGTGATCAAGGACATCATCCCCCGTTACCGCACCATGAAGGGCTACGATGTTTTGCGCAAGGCGGGCTGGGATACCCATGGCCTGCCCGTGGAGCTGGAGGTGGAGAAGAAGCTGGGCCTGGACGGCAAAAAACAGATCGAGGCCTACGGCGTGGAGCCCTTCATCGCCCAGTGCAAGGAGTCCGTCTGGAAGTACCAGTCCGAGTGGGAGCGCATGAGCGACCGCGTGGGCTATTGGGCGGACATGAAGGACCCCTATGTCACCTATCACAACGACTACATCGAATCCGAGTGGTGGGCCCTCAAGCGCATCCACGAGCAGGGCCTGCTCTACAAGGGGCACAAGGTCGTGCCCTACTGCCCCCGCTGCGGAACCTCCCTGTCCTCCCATGAGGTGGCCCAGGGGTACAAGGACGTCAAGGAAAAATCCGCCACCGTCCGCTTCAGGGCGGTACAGGGGGATTACTCCTTCCTGGCCTGGACGACTACGCCCTGGACCCTTCCCTCCAACGTGGGCC
The DNA here is from genome assembly GCA_019421925.1 of Clostridia bacterium. Lineage (GTDB taxonomy): Bacteria > Bacillota > Clostridia > Christensenellales > CALWSW01 > JAHZEH01. Next base: position 10,950 of record JAHZEH010000038.1, on the reverse strand, counting down.
TGTGCGTGGGCGGCAGCCTGACCTACTGCCTGGCCGAGAAGGAGGGCGAGAAGTTCGTCCTGGCCCAGGCCCTGGTGGAGCGCGTGCTGGGCGAGGACGCCCAGATTCTGGAGACCTTCCCGGGCACCGAGCTGGTGGGGCGGCACTCCGACCCCCTGTTTGAATGCACCAGTGGGGCGGCCAAGGGCAAGGACGGCTGGCGCGTTGTGGCCGACGACTATGTCACGGCCGACGATGGCACCGGTATCGTCCACATGGCGGCTGCCTTCGGCGAGGATGACGCGAGAGTGTGCCGGGAGAACGGCCTGCCCTTCATCCAGCTGGTGGATGAGCGGGGCAATATGGCGGAGAGCACGCCGTGGGCGGGTAAGTTTGTCAAGGAGGCCGACCCCCTCATCCTGAAGGATCTGAAGGAGAGCGGGAAGCTGTTTGCGGCTCTTCCCTTTGAGCACAGCTATCCCTTCTGCTGGCGCTGCGACACCCCCCTCATCTACTACGCCCGCGCCACCTGGTTCATCAAGATGACCGCCGTGCGCGACAAGCTCATGGCTTTCAACCGCTCCGTCAACTGGCTGCCCGAGCACATCAAAGAGGGCCGCATGGGCAACTTCCTGGAAAACGTTATCGACTGGGGCCTCTCCCGCTCCCGCTATTGGGGCACGCCTCTGCCGGTCTGGATGTGCGAGGAGTGCGGCGAGATCCACGTGGTGGGCAGCATCGCTGAACTCAAGGAGCTGGGGGACAATGTGCCGGACAACATCGAGCTGCATAAGCCCTTCATCGACGCAGTGCATCTCAAGTGCCCCAAGTGCGGCGGCAGGATGACCCGCGAGCCCGAGGTGATCGACTGCTGGTTCGACTCCGGTTCCATGCCCTTTGCCCAGTGGCACTACCCCTTTGAGAACAAGGAGCTCTTTGAGCGGCGCTACCCGGCGGACTTCATCTCCGAGGCCATCGACCAGACCCGCGGCTGGTTCTATACCCTTTTGGCCATCTCCACCCTGCTCTTTGAAAAGCCCGCCTTTGAAAACTGCATCGTGCTGGGTCATGTGCAGGATCAGGAGGGCCGCAAAATGAGCAAGCATCTGGGCAACGTCGTGGATCCCTGGTCCGTGCTGGACGCCCAGGGCGCCGACGCCGTCCGCTGGTATTTCTACACCGCCTCCATGCCCTGGCTGCCCAGCCGCTTCGGTCCGGACAATGTCTCCGAGTCCCAGCGCAAGTTCATGGGCACCTATTGGAACACCTACGCCTTCTATGTGCTCTACGCCGAGATCGACCAGTTCAACCCGGCGGAGCACTCCCTGGTTCGGGAGAACCTCTCCAAGATGGATCTGTGGATTCTCTCCCGCCTCAATACGCTCATCGGTTTTGTGGACGAGCAGCTCGAGTCCCTTCACATCACCGAGGCGGGCCGCGAGATGCAGGCCTTCGTGGACGACCTGTCCAACTGGTATGTGCGCCGGTGCAGAGACCGGTACTGGGGCAGCGGGATGACCGCCGACAAGGAGGCGGCCTACATGACCCTCTACACGGTGCTGGAGCGGTTTACCCGCCTGTGCGCCCCCTTCCTGCCCTTCATGACGGAGGCCATCTATCAGAATATCGTGCGGCCCTTTGACAAGGACACCCCCGAGTCCGTCCATCTGTGCGAGTTCCCGACGGCGGATGCTGCCTATATCGACAGGGACATGGAGGCGGACATGAGCCGCCTGCTGGACATCGTCGTGCTGGGCCGTTCCTGCCGCAGCGCTTCCTCCCTCAAGAACCGCCAGCCGGTGGCCGCCATGTATGTCACGGGCGAGGCGCTCTCCGAGGAGTACTGCGCCATTCTGGCCGATGAGCTCAACGTCAAGAGCGTCTCCTTTACGGACGACGCCTCCCCCTATACCACCTATAACATCAAGCCCCAGCTGCGCACGATGGGCCCGAAATACGGCAAGCTCATCGGCAGGATCGGCGCTTATCTCAAGACCGTGGACGGCAATGAGGTGGTGGGCTGCTTCCAGAGGGGCGAGCCCTACCGCTTTGAGCTGGACGGACAGACGGTGGAGATGACGGAAGCGGACGCCCTGACCGAGCTCACCCAGAAGCCCGGCTTCGTGGCCCAGGCAGACCACGGCCTGACTGTGGTGCTGGATGCCAATCTGACTCCTGAGCTCATTGAGGAGGGATTTGTCCGAGAGATCGTCTCCAAGGTGCAGACCATGCGCAAGGAGGCGGGTTTTGAGGTCACTGACCATATCGCCATCACCCATGAGGGCAACCCCAGGATTGAGGAGCTTTTCGGGAAGTTTGGCGGCAGGATTGCCAGGGATACCCTGGCGGATGCCGTTGCCTGCGGCGCGAAGGGGTATGTCAAGGAGTGGTCCATCAACGGCGAGAAGGTTACGCTCGGCGTGCAGAAAGTCTAAACGTCAACCGGCAAAAGGCATGATCGCAGATCATGCCTTTTGTTTGTATCAGGGCGTGATGGGACAGCGCGCCCGACGCGGATGATTTGGTCTCTTTCCATGATGCGGGGATTTTCCCCGGAATCACCGGGGCTGCATGCCCGCGCCCTAAAACTTGCTTGGATGTGCTCTGAAAACCGCATAAAATCAAGGGATTTTCGCCCCTAAATGCGAACATTCTATAATAGATTGAGAGCGTAAGAGGTTGGTAGTGTCAAGAGATATGCGCAAATTGGGTTGCAGGCTCTGAACGAATGAGATTACCCGGCAATGAAGACGTCATCGAGGGCGGTCTCCAGATGATTCATGTTCATGTACTTTTTGTTGCCCCACTGGGTTCCGGCGACAAATGCTCTCTGATGATTACGAACAGGAGCAGGAGGAACTGCAGGAAAAGCTGTTGCAACTGAATGAAGAAATTATACAGCAAGAAGAACAGGCAGAAAATATCGACAGGTTTATCGGCAAGGTGCAAAAGTATTTTGATTTGGACGAACAGATGCCTATGGTCTTAAACGACATGGTAAAGGCGGTATATGTTCACGCGCCGCATAAATCAAAAGGGTACAGGGAACAGCTGATTGACATTTCCTATGATCTTGTGGGAATACTTCCCGCTGCCATGCTGAACGGCTTGCAAAAGGTCGAAACGGCATAGCCGAAGCTACGCCGTTTCCCGAAAACATTCTTATGCTGTTTTATGAGTGCCGCCCCCACGGGCGGCCCTTTTTCCGCCGCAGGAAACAGAGGGCCTGGGAAAGAAGGGCGTTGTCCTGCCCGCCGGAAACGTGTAAAATGGAGACAAATGACCTTAGAGGAAAGGAAAAGGGGGGCCGCAGGCCCTCCATAGGACGAAATATGTATCAATCTGATGAATGGCAGGATTACGAACTCTTGGACTGCGGCGGCGGGGAGAAGCTGGAGCGATGGGGGGACGTGACGCTGCTGCGCCCCGATCCACAGGCCATCTGGCCCATGGCCCAGAACCGCATGCGGCCCGACGCGCACTATCTGCGCTCCAATTCCGGCGGAGGAGCCTGGGAGTATGCCAGGACGCTGCCCCAGAGCTGGCAGATCTCCCTGGGAGAGCTGCGTTTTGTGGTGCGTCCCACCGGGTTCAAACACACTGGCCTCTTCCCCGAGCAGGCGGTGAACTGGCGCTGGATGCAGGAGCGGATCCGGGCGGCGAAGCGGCCCGTCCGGGTGCTCAACCTGTTTGCGTACACGGGCGGGGCCACTGTCGCCTGTCTGGCTGCCGGTGCGGAGGTGGTCCATGTGGATGCGGCCAAGGGCATGGTGGCCTGGGCTAAGGACAACGCCGCGGCCACGGGTGTGGCGGATGAGCCGGTGCGCTGGATTGTGGACGATGTGCTCAAGTTTGTCCAGCGGGAGGAGCGAAGGGGGCGCAAATACCAGGGGATTCTGATGGACCCGCCCAGCTATGGCCGGGGGCCGGGGGGCGAGGTCTGGAAGATTGAGGACAACCTCTTCCCGCTGGTGGACGCCTGTATGAAGATTGTGGCGGACGATCCCGTATTTTTCCTCATCAACTCCTATACCACGGGCCTGGCCCCGACGGTGCTGCAAAACGTATTGCGCCTGACCATGTGCGCCCGTTTCGGCGGCCATGTGGAGGCGGATGAGGTGGGCCTGCCGGTAACGCGGCGGGAATTGGTGCTGCCCTGTGGGGCGTCAGGCAGGTGGTGGGCATGAGCTTGAAGGTGCTCTATGAGGATAACCATCTGCTGTGCGTGGTCAAGCCGGTAAACATCCCCGTCCAGGCGGACGCCTCCGGGGACGAGGATTTCCTGACCCAGTGCAAGGCCTATATTAAGGAGAAATATGAAAAACCGGGGGCCGTGTACCTGGGCCTCGTCCACCGGCTGGACCGCCCAGTGGGGGGCGTGATGGTGTTTGCGCGCACCAGCAAGGCGGCCGACCGGCTGGCCAAGAGCATGCAGAAAGGGGAGTGGCACAAGGAGTATTTAGCTGTGACCCAGGGCCGGACGCCCGCCTGCGCCCGACTGCTGGATTATCTGGTCAAGGACGACGCCACTTTTTCGGCCCGGGTTGTAAAGGAGGGTGCGCCCGGTGCAAAGCCTGCCAGGCTGGATTACCGGTGCCTGGCTCAGGGGCAGGGGCTCTCCCTGCTGCACGTGGACCTGTATACGGGACGGCATCACCAGATCCGTGCGCAGCTGGCCCATGCGGGATTCCCGCTCTGGGGGGATCAGCGATACAACCCCGCCGCCAAGCCGGGGCAGCAGATCGCACTGTGGGCGGAGAGGCTGACCTTTGAGCATCCCGTAAGCAGGGAGCCGGTTGAACTCATTGCTCCCCCACCGGCGGAGTATCCCTGGGACTCCTTTGGGGAGGATGCCTATGAGCTTCCCCTTGCGGTCGCCTATGAGGATGAGCGCCTGGTGGCGCTGTGCAAGCCCCAGGGTATGGAGACGACGGGGGACGGTTCCCTGGAGGAACTGGCCCAGCTCCGCTGGCCCGATCTGCGGGCCTGCCACCGCTTGGATGCGGGGACGGGGGGGCTGCTTCTGTTTGCCAAGGATGGGGAGACGGAGGCGGAGCTGTGCAGTGCCATCAAGGAGCGCCGCGTTCACAAGACATACCAGTGCGTTGTCTGCGGGAAGCCCCCCAAGGACCGGGCGGAACTCCACGCCTGGCTCAGGAAGGACGCCCAGGCGGCGCTGGTCAGCATATCGGACAGCAAGTCGCCCGGCGCCAAGGAGATTGTCACGCGGTACAGCGTGGAGAGAGGGGGACGTTGTTCCCTGCTCCGGGTCGAGCTGGTCACGGGGAGGACCCACCAGATCCGCGCCCATCTGGCCCATATCGGCTGTCCGGTGCTGGGAGACGACAAGTATGGCGACCGGGAGATGAATCGCCAGTACGGGCTGCGCGCCCAGGCGCTCTGGGCGATGGAATTGGATTTCGGCCTCGAGGAGGACTCGCCGCTCTCGTATCTTAATAAAATCCATATTGTCTGCCCGCCCATGTGGGACAGCGGGGCGATTCTCGCTCTTGAGGGTAAAAAATAAGGGGGAAATCCCCCTTTATTTTTGTGAAAGAAACAAAAAAATGACCAAATGGCCGAAATCAATAAAAATGTTTTAAAAAGTGCTTGCTTTTTCGGAGAATCATGTTATACTATAGACATCAGATGAATCAAAAGAATTGGTCAAGACCAAATGATTCATCCTTCCATTTGCTCTCTCAAATGTTTTTCTCTATATGTGTGCCTGTGTCAAAGGCCCTGGGTTTTTCCAGGGCCTTTGGCCTGTTAAAAGGGGAGGGGCCCTGTCAGCTGTTTGAAGGCGGTGTCGGGAATGACGGGAGAGGGATCGCTCCGTGCGGGGATGGACAGTTTGCATCTATTCTCCGCATGAACCCGATACACTGGCCGCTATCGGGCGTTACTGGCGGCAGCGCAACTGTGCGGATACCATTGATGAGGCGGGCTGCGGGATGGCCTGCTGCAACGCCCCGATGGCGGCGGTACGGGATCATAGTGGATGGAATTTCGAAGGTGCGCCACCGCCCCCTATGGCATTCAAGCTTGATGATTTGCCGTGCTAAGCGCCACGGTATCCGCGTTGAACCTGAAGGTTTTGAGGTGGGACCCGGCATTCTGCCGCTCCTGGTCCGGCAAGGAGCGACTTGGGGGAAATACCGCCCGCTCTCGCCCATTGATTGCGGCAACCAAAAAAGAACCGGACAACCTGACCGGTTCTTCTTTCTTTATTTATTGGGGGTTCTTTTTGAGCCAGGCGAGCAGGCTGCGGCAGCCCTCCTCCACGTCTCGCCAGGCGCTGTCGAAATCCCGGGTATACCAGGGGTCTGCAACCTCCCCGGGGCGGCTGGTATAGTCCATCAGCAGGGAGAATTTGCCGGCGGGGTCGCCGCCGCAGATGCGGCGCATGTTGCGCAGATTGGAGTGATCCATGCCGATGATCAGATCAAATTTTTCGTAGTCGCTTCGCTGAAGAGGCCGGGCTGTCTTGGAAGAGCAGTCAATGCCATGTTCTTCCAGTTTACGCCGCGCGGGGGGATACACCGGGTTTCCCGTCTCCTCGGGGCTGGTGGCGGCGGACTCGATCTCAAATTTCTCCGCCAATCCCATCTCAGTGACCAGGTCCTTCATGATGAATTCCGCCATAGGGCTTCTGCAGATGTTGCCCAGGCAGACAAACAGGATTCGTGTCATGTTTCCTCCATAAATTGCAAGAATTTTTTGATGAACCGGGGGTGCGAAAAAGGATGCCGCGCGACTCCTTCGAGGAGCATCCTGACAATGCTTATGGCATAAAATACAAGATACCCCGGCTGCAGCGACAGGTTCAAGGTGTGCTGCCTTGTTCCTATCGTTTTTTTATTGACTTTATAGACGGAAATCGTCTTATAAGGCCTCATAAAGTTTATGATACCATGAGAAAACGGCTTAAAATCAAGGCTTTCTGCATATCTTCATTTCTCTTGCGTATCTCCTTATAAAGTTGCTTTGTAAGACCGGGCGCCATTTTAGCACCACAAATATCTTGAAAATGCCCTTTAACTGGGTAAGATTTCAAAGAAAAGTGCTCGCTTTTAGATTATCCTTTCCCTTCCGTTCCTTTGCGAAAAGTTCCGTAGCAAGCATTGGAAAGGGGTACCCTCCCCGTAAAAATCATTCATTTTTGTCTGCGACAGTATGAGAGATTTTTGCTTGTACCCTCGCAGGCTTTGCCTGCTGGGGCAGACCCTTGGGAATATCCTAAACTCTTGCACAAACTAAAATTTGTCAGTTTGATTTATTTTTCATCATACATATGAATTTAATACTCATCACAAGCATACATACAGCCAGTAAGTCAGACATAATTAGCTGTAGAATTGCCGCCCATGCAACAGGCTCTAATGGCCACGGCTCAATAAATGTCGCGAGTGCTGCTCTGAACAGCCAAATGATAGTATAAAAGAAATACAGTTCCTTTGACTCTTTATTGTCTGTAAACACCCTCTTTCCCCACAGAAGCAAAAGCAGACTGCCTCCACACAGCAACGCAGAAAAACAATAATTTGTATAGTCAATGCCCACAATCAAATTTTCGTATTGCATGGGCAAATAGTCATACCATTGGAACATAATAGGTACAAAGAAATGCCATAAACCAACCAACATACTTAAAGCTGTTGTTGTATAATATAGAACTTTCCATCTTTTCATTGATAAATATCTCCACATCAACTTCCAATTTGTTAATTTGTTTGCTTAAATTATAGCACTCATATACAAATTTCTCTATCATTTCCCTGGTTGTATGAATGGTATTCCCTTATATTTGTCCGTATTGTTTTATTCCGCTATGGGAAACCAGGGCACCATTTGGGCACCAAAGCATCAAAGCTAATTGCTGTTTTAGTACCTAACTCTCTTAAAAAGTCAGTATCTGTAAGGGGATTTTGCAGATCAATACTTTTTGACGGCACAAATTCAAATACTATTTTTTTATAGATAATTATCGATGCCGAAGAATCGTTCGAAGAAGCCAAGTAGTTTTGCGATAACGCCCTGCTTCCTTTCCGCACGGTTACCTCACACGGCGTTCGGCACAGGACAGGTGCTGCTGACTTGAAAGTACAGGAAAAACGTTTGGACGCTTGATGGCGCGGCAGGTCATGCGGCAGATGGAATCTGTGAACCGGAGACGCCTGTATTCTTGGCAGTGCCCCACGAAAGAGCCTGGATGCAGGCTTTGGCGATCTGATGCGGGACAGGGCCGAGCCGAAACAGCGGGAATGAAAAGGCAAACCATTTTCGACGGTGCGATTTTTCGACAGAATGCAGGCGGACAGGAGGCGGGGACAACCTGGGGAGGGATTGATAAAAGAGGCGGACTGGCATATAATATGTATGGAAAGTGTATCGGATCTTATCAGAAAATACATAAAGATGGTGCCAGGAGGTACAAAAATATGTTTTCTTTACAGGGCTTCGTTGAAAAGACGAAGGAACGCGGCATCAATATGGATGCGGTGATGGTCGTGCAGGAGGGCGTTGTGCTGGGCTTGCACCGATTCAGCGACGATGTGATCCACAACGTGTTTTCGGTGGCAAAAAGCTATACGTCTACGGCGATCGGCATGGCGGTGGACGAAGGACTTCTGAAGCTTGAGGACAAGCCCTGCGATATGTTTGGAGAGTACATGCCCAAGGATGCGGATGAGCGCTGGCAGGAGGTCACCCTGTTCAACCTGCTCACCATGTCGACGGGCCACGGCAGCCCCCATCTGATGGTGAAGGACAGAAAGCGCCTGCGGGGCGAGACGGAGAATCCCGCCGACCCGGCGCAGCAGGCCGAGACGGAGAATCCCGCCGACCCGGCGCAGCAGGCCGAATGGCTGCGATTTGCCTTTTCCAGAGAATGTCCTATGGTCTACGGCGTGGGCGAGAAGATGCGCTACGGAAATCTTGCGCCCTATGTGGCTGGGCGGATGGTTGAAAAGGTGACTGGCTGTAATCTGCGGGAATACCTGTATGAAAAACTCTGGAAACCTCTGGGCGTGCAGCTGCCCCGCTGGGACGCCGACCCTTCCGGCCATACCTTTGCCGCCAGCGATCTGTTCCTCGATATTACGGACATGATCAAGCTGGGCGAGATCTATCTCGGTAAGGGCGAATACCGCGGCAGGCGGTATGTGTCCGAAAAATGGGTGGAGCAGGCTTCGGGCAATTACATTCTCTCCAACCCCATCAATCCCGTGGGCAATGCGGTGGACGAGGAGCAGGGCTATGGCTTCTCCGTCGGGCGCAACACCCGTCCTGGCGACCGGGCTTACGGCAGAGAGGGCCAGTTCATTATCGTGCTGCCCGAGGAAAAAGCCGTGGTCGCCACGCAGGCCATGAACTCCGATGTGCAGCCGATCATGGACGCGATCTGGGAGGAGATCTATCCGCAGCTCAAGGGCTGAGGATAGCCCCCGTGTGGCTGACGCCGGGACTTCTCAAAGAACAGCTTCTATAAGAAAACGAAAAAGGGCCGACTGCTCAGCAGGCGGCCCTTTCTCAGAAGCTTCGGGAAAAACACTCCGGAGGTGCTGCAGACATTCATGCTTGAAAGGTGCCTGAAATTGAATTCGGGCAGGGGGCCGCGCCCGCTTTAGACTGTCTGTCCGGCCGACAATCCTTCCAGCTTTGAGGACATGTGCGGCAGGACGGATAAAAATCGTAGAATTTTGTCTTTTACAGCTTTTGTCAACTGTGAGCACAGCGAACAGGCAGGGGCGGCAAAAGACCGCCGTCAAGGCCATGGGACTTTGTCTGCGAAAAGAAAAGGGGATGACTGCTTGGCAGTCATCCCCTTTTTATGCAGATAACTCTGCGGCTGATCCAAACACCGGGGGCAGCCCCGCGCTGCCGGAGGCGGAGCCGCGTACCGGACGACCCTTACTTGGCGTTCCAGTGCTTTTCCGCTGCGGCGGCAAGCCTGTCGTAGATTCCGTTGTTGCGCCATGCGAGGAAAGCATCGCGGAAGATCCCGTAGTATTCCTTGTAGACTTCGTGATGGGCCATGATAGGCTCGACGAAGCCGTCGGTATGGACCATGCTGGCGACCGCTTCTTCAACGCTGCCAAAGATGCCCACAGCCGTTGCGCCCAGGGCAGCGGAGCCGACGAGACCGCAATCGAAGATCTTGAGCTTTTCGACGGGCACACCGTAAACATCCGCCTGGATCTGACGCCACAGGGGAGACTTTGCGCCGCCGCCGGAGAGACGGATCACGTCAAAGGGACGACCCAGAACGCGCTGCATCGCATCGATGCTCATGTTCAGCTCGTAGGCGACGCCCTCGAGAACCGCACGGGCCATTTCGGGCTTTCCGTGGGCGGGGGTGATGCCGACGTAGCCAGCACGGGCGGCTTCGCAGTAATAGGGGGTCAGCTGGCCCTGCAGGAAGGGGAAGTAGATCAGGCCGCGGCTGCCGACGGCGGCGTTGGCAGCTTCGGCGCAGATGATATCGTACACATCCTGACCGGTCGCCTTGCTCACGGCTGCTTCCGTGTCGCAGAAAGTATCCCGGTACCACTTGAGGTTGGAGGCCGCCATAGTCACCTGGCCTTCCATGTCCCACTTGCCGGGATTGGCGTGGCCGGAGAAGTAGATCTCATGCTGGGGTTCCGGATATACCTTGTCAACGGCGGCCACGATAACGCCTGCCGTACCGACAGTAATTTCAGCCATGCCTTCCTTGATGATGCCGGAACCGACTGCTGCGCACTGCTGGTCGCCGCCGCCGACGCAGATGGGAGTGCCCGCGGCAAAGCCCGTGAGCTCGGCAGCCTTGGCGGAAACCACGCCGACCTGGCGGGCGGGCTTCTTGACCGGAGGCAGCTTCTCGCGGGAGACGTTGATCGCGTCGAGCAGCTCGTCAGACCAGTCCAGCTTAGCAACGTCCATCATGCCGTTCATGGCGAGGGAGGAAGGATCGGTAAAGACTTCTTCGGG
>JAHZEH010000381.1 GCA_019421925.1 Clostridia bacterium | reverse complement strand
ACGCCAGCCGCCCCCTTGACCTTGGCCTGATAGGCCGGCCAGTTGATCCACCAGTCGTCGTACTGGTTGATGTCGAGGAGCACCAGCTTGCCCGCCGCATCAACGCCCTCGTAATCGGCGGCAGTGCCCTGGCCCAGATAGATGACCTCCACCGGCTTATTCTCCACCTGGCAGGTGGTCTGGAACATAGCCATGGGGATAGTCACGCTCTCCCCTTTTACGTCCGTGTAGGTCAGGCTGGCGCTCTTGAAGGTGAACGTGTCCACCGTTACCGCTTCCTGAGTCACATTGGAGAGGCCGATGGCCTCCATCTGTCCCGCCAGATAATCCGCCGCGGCGAGTTCCGCCGGGGAACCGGCCGTGCGGAAGCCATACGTCTCATTCGTACCGAAGCCGATGAGTGTATTCATCACTTCCATCGAGTAATCCGTATCGATGGCGTCATAGTAGGCCTCAAAGGGGTCAGCCCCAGCCACGGGGGCCGGAGCGGACTCCTGCCCGCTCCCCGCCAGGGGGATGGGGGAAATTGAGGCGGCCTGTGCGCTTGGGCCCGTGGTTCCTCCCGAAACCAACACAGAAAGGGCCAGGCACATCATCAACAGGGCGGCAGTGACTTTTTTCATTCTTTGCGTCTCATCTCCATTTCCATTTTTGTCCACGCTGAATGCGCTTGGCTGAAAGTATACTATAAGCCGAATAAATATGCAAAGAAGTTTTTTCAAATATTCAGTATTTTTTCCGCTGTGATACAATAGCGGACGGAGGAGAGTTCTCATGGAATTGGGATGCACAATACCGCTGGGCGCGTCTGCAGGAGCCCGCCCTCCTGGGCCTGCGCTCCGCCCTCGTGCTGGAGGGATTCCCCGGAAGGCTCACAGACCGCTATTTCGCCGCTGCGGGCGCGCCCTCCGTCACCCGCACCCACGGACGGCGGGAGGTCGCCTTTCTCAACCAGGCCTGGGAGGCCGCGGCCGTCTCCGACCTGCTGATCGACCCGTCGGGATTATTGCAGCCCGCTCTGGACCATGTTCTCAACCACCGCGTCTGCCGCTGCACAGGACATGAGGGCAGCGGGATTCCCCGGCAGTGGATGGAGAAGGACCTGCGCAGCCTCAGCGGTATTCCCGGCACAGATCCGTTATCTCCCC
>JAHZEH010000380.1 GCA_019421925.1 Clostridia bacterium | reverse complement strand
GTGGGCTACGGGGACGGGTATAAGCGGGCCCTCTCCGGAAGGGGTTGCGTGCTGCTCCACGGGCAGCGGGCCCCCATTTTGGGCAGGGTATGCATGGATCAGATTATGGTGGATGTGACGGAGATACCCGGCGTGCAGATAGGGGACGAGGCCGTTCTCCTGGGCCGCCAGGGGGAGGAATCCATTGACGCGGATGAGATGGCCGCCTGGGCGGACACCATCAGCTATGAGATTCTGTTGAGCGTGAGCGGGCGCGTGCCCCGCGTGTATCTCCATGAGTGACGGAAGGGGAACAAAACGGGAGCTGCGGCAAGCGGCCAAGGCCTACCGCGCCGCACTCTCCCCCGAGGAGATATGTGCTCTCTCCCGCAGGGCGTGCGGAAGGGCGGGGGAGCTCCCCGCATTTCAAAGGGCGGGTACCGTCATGCTGTACACCGCCGCTTTTGGCGAGACCGATCCCAGATCTCTTGCGGAGGAGGCGGAGAAGCTGGGAAAGCAGGTGTGCTATCCCGTCTGTGACGGGCGGGGCGGCATGCTTGCCGCCTGTCCGGGAGAGAAGTGGGAACGCTCCTCCTATGGGATTTGGGAACCCAGCCTGTCCGGCGGCTGCCGGGTGGTCGCGCCCGGTGCAATTGATTTTGTGCTCGTTCCAGGGCTCGCTTTTGACGCAGCGGGAGGGCGGCTGGGCTGGGGCGCAGGCTATTACGACCGTTTTCTGAAGGGGTGCGCAGGCGCCTTTCTCCTGGGGTTCTGCTATGACGGCCAAATAGCGGAGGCTGTTCCCATGGGGGGACACGATGTCAGAATGGACGGGATTGTAACAGAAAATGGCGTATATCTGACGGCGTATGCTTGATGGGCCCGCAAATAATATGATATATTAAACGACAAGGAGAAAAAGCATGCGCATCATCAGCGGCAGCGCCAGAGGACGACAAATTGAGGCCCCCAAGGGACGGGATACCCGGCCCACCCTCGACCGGGTCAAGGAGGCGCTTTTTGGGATGGTCCAGTTCGACCTGCCTGGCGCGCGGGTGCTGGATCTGTTTTCCGGTTCGGGCAATCTGGGCCTGGAGGCCCTCAGCAGGGGCGCGGCTTTTGCCGTGTTCAACGATGCGGCTGCCGAGAGCAACCGGGTGATCCGCGCCAACGTGGAGCGTCTGGGATTTGAAGGGCAGGCCCTTGTCCTGATGCGGGACTACGCCGCCTGTTTGGACATGCTGGCCGGCCGGGGGGAGAGGTTCGACTTTGTTTTTCTCGAC
>JAHZEH010000379.1 GCA_019421925.1 Clostridia bacterium | reverse complement strand
GCCGGGAAAACCGTGTTTGCCTTTGTCCACTGAGGGTATTGTAACACTTGAGTGTCACTTTTGGAAGGGGAATCCTGGGAAGCAAACCGGTCCTATGGGATACTATTATCTGCGGAAAGAGGAGAAAAATGCTTTTTCAAAATAGAAAGATGCGGGCTGTTATGGTAGAATTGTTTTATATGAGGGAGCGAGAGGATTGGCGCAATGATAAAAGCCGTAATCTTTGACATGGACGGCCTGCTGTTCGACACGGAACGGCTTGATCTGCGGGCGTGGTCATACGCGGGAGAGCAGATGGGATATACCATTACGGAGGAGCTGTCAATCAGCACCATCGGGATGGTGGACGAAAACGTGCAGGAGGCCCTGAAGGCGGAGCTGGGCGGGGACCTGGATTATCCGGCCCTGAAAAAACACCGGGCAAATTATGTGGACGCCTTCGTAGAGCAATTTGGGGTTCCGGTCAAAGCGGGGGTACGGGAGGCTGTGGAATTCCTGAACAAAGCGGGATACCGGCTGGCTGTGGCCTCCTCCTCGGAAAAGCGGCAGGTGGAGGACTATCTCGCCCGGACCGGACTGCTCCGCTTTTTTGATGGGATCGCCGGTGGGGATATGGTGGAGCACGGCAAGCCCGACCCGGAGATCTTTTTGAAGGCGGCTGCACTGCTGAACGTCCAGCCCGGGGAGTGTCTGGTCTTGGAGGACTCCCCCAGGGGGATCCTGGCGGCCTGCCGGGCCGGGATGAGGCCGGTTATGGTGCCTGATCTGGTGCAGCCCTCTCCCGGGGAACGGGAACTGGCGTGGGCCTGCCTGGATAGAATAGACGGTATTATCGCGCTGCTGGCCGGCTTGGCATGAGCGGGACGGCAGACGGGAGGGAACAGTGATGCAGGATCAATGGATTCGCACCCGCATGCTGCTGGGCGGCGCCGCCATGAAGCGGCTGCGGGAGTCCACGGTTGCAGTCTTTGGCCTGGGTGGGGTTGGTGGAGCCGTGGTGGAGGCCCTTGCCCGCAGCGGCGTGGGCCGGCTGGTGCTTGTGGACCACGACAGAGTATCCCTGAGCAATCTGAACCGCCAAATCCTGGCGCTGCACAGCAACATTGGCCAGAGAAAGGTGGATGCGGCCCGCGCCCGCATTCAGGAGATCGACCCCGGCATTCGTGTCGAGGGGTACGATTGCTTCTATCTGCCGGGCCAGGGGAGCGCGATGCTGGAGGGCTGCGATTATGTGGTGGACGCCGTCGATACGGTGGCCGCCAAGCTTGCCCTCATTGAGGAGGCGGGGCGGAGGGGAAT
>JAHZEH010000378.1:291-1322 GCA_019421925.1 Clostridia bacterium | reverse complement strand
GGGATAGCCGCGTCCATGCCCACATTATAGGGGCTCTCCTGGACGAACTTGCGCCACCAGGCGCGCTTGACGTTGTTTTTGAATTCCACGCCCAGGGGACCGTAATCCCAGGTGTTTGCCAGGCCGCCATAAATTTCGGAGCCCGAGAAGATATAGCCCCTGTTTTTGCAAAGGGCCACAATTTTGTCCATGCTGGTTGCTGCCATGATGCCAATTCCTCCTGCTGCATTGAAGTTATGTTGAAGATGGGTTTTGCAAATAAAAAATCCCTTTGCTTTTAAAGCAAAGGGACGAAAGACAAAGCTTCCGCGGTTCCACCCTTTTTGGCCCTGGAGAGGGCCCACTTTGGGAAACGCCTGCTGTTGGACGCCCTTCGCCGCGGGGAACCGCCGGGCTTACACCAATCCCGGCTCGCTTGAGATACCCGATACGGCTACTCCTTCCAAGTCATCGCAAAACTCAATTGTATCTTCTATCATAATCAGAAAAAGTGGGAATGTCAAGCCGGTTGGAGGGGAATGAAACAAAAAAGGAGGTCCGGCCAATTGTCACCAATTTCCCGGCGCTGCGTACTATGATATCAGCCGCGATTGACGCGGACTCAGAACCAGGGAGGAAACTTCTATGAATTGCTTCGGGAATAACGGTGGCTCCTGTGATATGCTGATCTGGATCATCCTGCTCAGCTGCGTATGTGGGAATGACTGCGGCGGCGGCCGCAGCGGACTCTTCGGCGGCGACGACAACTGCTCCTGCATACTTATTCTGCTGCTCCTGATGTGCTGCGGTGGCGGTAACGATAGGATGGGCTGCGGCTGTGGCTGCGACCGCGGTGTGATGGAACCCCGCAACACCTGCTGCTAAACTTTGACGAAGAGGGCGTCCTCAAACGGGGCGCCCTTTTCCTTTTGCCATGAGTAATCTTGACATTGCGAAACAGGCCGGTACACGTTATACTGAATGTCAGCCCATTGTTTGCCGTAATCCCCTGGGGAAGCGGACAGATGCGAGGGTGGAACGAACATCTTAAG
>JAHZEH010000378.1:0-281 GCA_019421925.1 Clostridia bacterium | reverse complement strand
AATACGGAAAAACTGCGTAAACTTGTCACTCTTGGCCTGCTGACGGCGGTGATTGTCATCCTCTCCGTCACAGGCCTGGGCAACATCAACCTGCCCATCGTCTCCTGCACCATCACCCACGCGCCTGTGATCATTGGCACGCTGCTGCTGGGGCTCTCGGGTGGGATGGTGCTCTCAGGGGTCTTTGGCTTCATGAGCTTTTATATGGCCTTCCAGATTCCCCAGGGACTGAACGTATGCTTCATGAATCCCGCCATCGCCATCCTGCCCAGGCTGATGAT
>JAHZEH010000377.1 GCA_019421925.1 Clostridia bacterium | reverse complement strand
CCCCACGTGCTGCACCCTGCCTTGGAGTCGCTTGATCACAGGCAGGATGCCCTCCCGCAGGTCAATATAGCACTGAGCGCAGCCCAACATGCCGGTGCGCTCAAATTCGTCCAACGTAGTGCCGCACGAGGAGCACTTTTTGGGCTGGTTCCTTGAGGGCGTTGGCGCGAAGGCGAACATGTCGCCCCAGCAGAAGGGTGAAAAGCTGTTCGTCCCCAGCTTGCGGGCGCAGTCGGCGCACAGGTTGCGCTCCTGTTTCTCCCCATTGACAATGGAGACCAGGTGCACCGTGGCATGGTTATTATTGCATTCGTCGCAGAGCATAGTCATTCTCCTTCCCCTCTTGTCGTTGTTTTTAGGGTCACTGCTTGCTTCTCTTCTCGTGGTTGCTTTGCAGGATGGCGACCAGCATCGCCTTCAGCGTGTTGGCTCGTACATAATCCCGCACGTTCTGGGGCACCATGGGCAAATCGCCGCAGGCCGCCAGCATGATCTCGGACTCCCTCTCGCTGATGCACCCGTTCTCCCGCAGCCTGGCCACAAAGGCCCGGGCCTGGGCTTGGGAGATGGCTTCTCCGATTCCGTCGCATGTCAGGGAGTGAAGCAGCTCATCCTGGTCCACGTTGATGCGCATGATGGTGATATGACCGCCGCCGCCCCGTTTGCTTTTGATCATATAACCTCGCTCGAGAGAGAAGCGGGTCGTCAAAACATAGTTGATCTGGGAGGGCGCGCAGCCGAAATACTGGGCAAGCTCGTTGCGTTTGAGCTCGGCACCGTCCTCCTTGTCGAGCAGTTCATTGATGAACTGCTCGATGTGGTCGCTCATGGCGGACATCGATCCCACCTGCTCTCTGTTTAGACTTTCTTTGACTTTATTTATTATACCACGCCTCTCCTATTGCGCAACCCCTTTCGGCGTAAACAAGCTGTAAACGATAAATTTTTCCCTCAATCTTGGGAACAGATGTGGTATACTTATCCCAAACGCCGTCACAAGCCGTCACTACATGATTAGGAGATAAAAACATGCGCATTCGTAAAGCTGTTATTCCGGCCGCTGGCTTGGGTACCCGTTTTCTGCCCGCCACCAAGGCGCAGCCCAAGGAAATGCTGCCCATCGTGGATAAGCCTGCCATCCAATTTATTGTAGAAGAAGCCGTAGCCTCCGGCGTGGATACCATCGTCATCATCACAGGCCGCACGAAAAAGGCCATTGAAGATCATTTTGACCGTTCTATCGAGCTCGAATACGAATTGGAGCGCACCGGCAAGGATGAAATGCTGGAAACAGTCCGCAGCATCGCAAATCTTGCCGATATCTACTACATCC
>JAHZEH010000376.1 GCA_019421925.1 Clostridia bacterium | reverse complement strand
ATACTGCCTGCGCCAGACCGTCCAGCTCATGGTTGACCTCAATGCGGATGGCCTGAAAGGTCCTTTTGGCCGGATGCCCCCCCTCCCTCCTGGCGGAGGCAGGGATCGCGGCTTTAATCAGGTCAACAAGCTGGCCCGTTCTCTGGATGGAACCCTCTTTGCGCGCCCTGACAATGAAAGACGCGATACGGGAGGCCCACTTCTCCTCGCCATATTCCCGCAGAATGCGTGTCAATTCCCTTTCCTCATATCCGTTGACCACGTCGAATGCCGAAAACCCGGCCTTTGCGTCCATGCGCATATCGAGCGGCGCATCCTCATGGTACGAGAATCCCCGCTCCGGATTGTCCAGCTGATAGGAGGAGACGCCCAGGTCCACCAGCATGCCGTCGATGCCTGGAATCCCCAGCTCCTGCAAAATGGATTGGGTCTCAAAAAAGTTTCCTTTTACAGCGCAGAACCGCTCGCCAAAGCGGGCAAGCCTGGCAGACGCCGCTTCAATCGCATCGCTGTCCCGATCAATCCCGATGAGCCGTCCGCTCGGGGGCAGCGCCTCCAGGACTGCTTCCGCGTGCCCGCCGCCGCCCAGCGTGCCGTCCACAAATATGCCGCCCCGTTGGGGAGCCAGAAGCCTCAAGCACTCCTCCACCATGATCGGCCTGTGTTCAAATTCCATGTGCACGCTCCTGTCGCTTAGATACCCATCTGTGCCATGCTGGCGAGGATATCGTCATATTCGTCCTCAATCTCCTGGTCCTGTTCTTCCCATTTCTGCGCGTTCCAAATCTCGATGCGGTGGGTGACGCCGGTGAGCGTGGTCTCATAGGTAAGGTCGGCAAAAGTACGGAGTTTTGCGGGGATGAGGATGCGTCCCTGCTTGTCCAACTCGCAGTCGATGGCCCAGGAGGACAGGGATCTCACAAACTGTTGGGCCTTCCTGTCAGTCAGGGGGAGAGCCGCCATCTTCTGGGAGAGCTTCTCCCACTCGGGCAGCGACATACCGAAGAGGCACTTGCCAAAGCCGCGCGTGACAATAAAGGGGGATCCCAGATCCTCCCTCCACTTTGCCGGCACGAACAACCGGCCCTTCGCGTCGATCGTATGACTATGTGACCCAATCAGCACGATTTTGCTCCCTCTGCCTCCGAAATCCATCCAATCGAAGTAAAATGCCCCACATCGCACCACTTCGATGCACTTTTCCCCATCTAGCCTCTATATTCTGGCTTTCAGATGCAATTCCTTCTCTCCGGCGGAAAAAATTTAATAATTTTTCAAATTTTGTTCGCCTGGAACCCGCGCAAATGGCGCCCGCCGGGATGGGACCGCCGGCGGGCGCCAAAACAAAAAAAGAACGGAT
>JAHZEH010000375.1 GCA_019421925.1 Clostridia bacterium | reverse complement strand
TGGGCGGCCTGCACATCGTCGGTACTGAGCGCCATGAGTCCCGGCGCATCGACAACCAGCTGCGCGGCCGCGCAGGACGTCAGGGCGACCCTGGCTCCAGCCGTTTCTTCCTGGCGCTGGACGACGACCTGATCCGCCTCTTTGGCGGGGAAAACCTGCAAAACCTGGCCACAAAGATCGCGGGCAAGACCCTGGAGAACGAGCCTATGGAGCTGGGCCTGCTCACTAAGCAGATCGAAAACGCCCAGAAACGTATCGAGGGGATGCATTTTAACGCCCGTAAGCACGTATTGCAGTATGATGACGTCATGAACAAGCAGCGCGAGGTCATCTATGCACAGCGCCGCCGCGTCCTGATGGGTGAGGACATCGCGGGCACTATCCAGGAGATGATCGAGAACCTCGTCAAAAAGAATGTGCAGGCCTATTGCCCGGAAAACGCTGGGCCGGAGGAGTGGGACTTTGTGGAGCTCTCCCGCGTCCTGCAGCAATATTTCCTGGGCAGGGAGGAGCTGCTCTATGCCGGCTTGGATGAGAAGGAAAAGAGCAAACTGACGCAGGAACAGGTGGAGAAGGATCTGATGGAGCGGGCGCGCACCGCTTACGCGGGACGAGAGGCGGAGCTGCACCGCTATGGCCTCTCCATGCGCGACGCCGAGCGCGAGATCATGCTGCGCGTGGTGGATATGCACTGGGTGGACCACATTGACGCTATGGACCACCTCAGGGACGGCATCACTCTGCAGGCCTATGCCAACCACGATCCGGCCAAGGAATACGCCGTCCAGGGCTATCAGATGTTTGAGGATATGGTGGAGTCTATCCTGGAGAACACTCTGTCCATGCTTTTCCATATCTCAGTCAAGGCGGCTGCCCCCAGGGAGCGCAAGCAGGTCAAGGGTACGGAGAAAGTGGCCCCGGATACGGCGCCTGCTGCTTCGGGCGCGAGAGCAGGAAACCGTGGCAGCGAGACCAACGCTCCGACGGCGGCCCCCCAGCCTTTCAAGGCGGAGAAGTCGGTGGGGCGCAACGACCCCTGCCCCTGCGGCAGCGGCAAGAAGTACAAGAACTGCTGCGGCAAGGCGGAATAGCCCCGGCGCGGTGGAGGAATAACGAAATATTTGGAAGGATGTGATTCGCGTGATTATTCAGTTCGATGAGCAGAAGCAAAAGCTGGGCTCCATCATGGAAATCTTGCACGAGGCAGGTGAGTCCCTTTGACCTGCCTGGATTAGAGGCAGAGCATAAGGAACTTCAGAACCAGATGAGCGCTCCGGATTTCTGGAACGACATCGACCATGCCAACAAGGTCAGCCAGAAGGCCAAACAGATTGAAAACAAGGTATCCCGCTACCGGTCCCTGCTCGCCAGAGCGGAGGACGC
>JAHZEH010000374.1 GCA_019421925.1 Clostridia bacterium | reverse complement strand
CATTCCCGCTCCTGGCGCGCAAATTGACCCGCCGGGAATACCAGCGGGCCGTGGAATATGCGCAGCTGTTGGGGATGGAAAACGTCTACCTGCAGAGCGCCCAATCGGCGGACTGCGCCTTCACGCCCCCCTTTGACGGGACAGGGGTGGACTAGGCGTTTTCGTCGTATTTGACGACCTCTACGCCCGCCTCCCTGAAAATCTCCATGGAGAAGTCGTCGGGATACCCCTCGCCGTAGACCACCCGGGTGATGCCTGAGTTGACGATCATCTTGGCGCAGAGCACGCAGGGCTGATGGGTGCAGTACAGGGTAGCCCCCTCGATGGACACCCCCAGCTTGGCGGCCTGGATGATGGCGTTCTGCTCGGCGTGCACGGCGTAGCACAGCTCATGCCGGGTGCCGGAAGGGATGCCCAGCTTGCGGCGCAGACATTCCCCCCGCTCCACGCAGCTTTTGATGCCCGCGGGCGCGCCGTTATAACCTGTGGTCAAAATGCGCTTATTCTTGACGATGCAGGCGCCGATTTTGCGGTTGGGCTGATAGCAGCTTGACCAGCTTGCGATGGAGTGCGTCAGCTCCATAAAACGTTGATCCCACTTGTTCATGGGAGTATACCTCCGAGACTTTTTCCTCATTATATCATAGAGAGGATGAGAGTGGGAAAATCTCCGGGCGGGATTTTAAAATTGGAGAGAATTGAAGATAACAGGCAAAATAGAGTGTTAAGAGGAGAAAAACTGGTAATAATATTCAAAAATGGGATTCATAAGCTCTTGCAAGGGGGCCCGGGCTATACTACTATAATACCTGTTAGCACTCGGTATAGATGAGTGCTAACAACCAGATCAGTTTCTCAGTCAAATTTAGTAAATGATTATAGGAGGCATCCCCATGACTATCAAACCGTTGGCAGACCGTGTTGTCATCAAAAACATTGAGGCTGAAGAGACCACCAAGGGCGGCATCATTCTCACCAGCGCCGCAAAGGAAAAACCCCAGGTGGCGGAGGTTATCGCCGTTGGACCTGGCGGCAATGTGGACGGCAAGGACATCACCATGTTCGTCAGCAAGGGCGACCATGTCATCTACTCCAAGTATGCCGGCACCGAGGTCAAAGTGGATGGCGAGGAGTACATCATCGTCCGTCAGAACGATATCCTCGCGGTTGTTGAATAAGATAAAACGATAAAAATCAGGAGGAATAAATATTATGGCGAAGCAGATCAGATACGGCGATGAGGCCCGCAAGTCCATTGAAAAGGGCGTAAACACGCTTGCCGATACCGTAAAAATCACGCTGGGACCCAAGGGCCGCAATGTGGTTCTGGAGAAGAAATATGGCGCTCCCCTCATCACCAACGACGGCGTGACCATCGCCAAGGAGATTGAGCTGGAG
>JAHZEH010000373.1 GCA_019421925.1 Clostridia bacterium | reverse complement strand
GAGGAACTTATATCCCTCATCGCGCAGATGCTGCGCTTCAACACATGAGGGGAAGGGTATGGGCATTGGGCGTGGCTCTGGCGCTGCTGCTCATTCCCGCGGTGGTCCGGGCGGAAACCACCGACTTTGCAGCTGAGATCGACTCCCAGCTTGCGGGAATCAACCTGACGGAGTGGGAGAATCTGGCCGCAGGCCTGCCTCAAAGCGCACAGGCCATCTGGGGGGGAGGGAGCTTACGCTCGCTGATCCGTCAGACGGCTCTGGGGGAGACTCCGGTGGGCGCCCAGGGGTTCTTTGACGGCATAGTCATTGCTCTCAAGAACGCCTTCAGTTCCCGGGGAATCCTGGTAGCCTCGTTATTGGCCCTCTCTGTGCTCGGGGGGATATTGCAGCAGTTCCGCTCCAATATAGGCACGGGAATTGGAGACGCCGCCGGCTTTGTCTGCTATGCCATGAGCGTGATTGTGGCGGTTTACGCCTTTTCCGACTGCCTGCGTACTGTCAGCGAGGCGGTGAACCAAGCCCAGAGCATTATGGGATATGTCTTCCCCGTACTTATGACGCTGCTCGCAAGCGCGGGGGCCACGGCAACCGTTGGGCTGTTTCAGCCCGCAACCGCCCTGCTGACCGGCAGCATGACTGCCGTCATGGGGGATGTTCTCCTGCCCGCTGTGCTTACGCTGGGTGTGCTCGCCATCATTGGCAACCTCTCGGGACACAAGCCCCTCACCCGCATCAGCGCCCTGATCCGCTCCATAATCAAGTGGATGACAGGGGGCATCAGCACGCTCTATATCGGATATCTCTCCCTGATGGGTATTGCGGCAAAGGGAGCGGACGGACTTTCCATCCGCGCCGCGCGCTTTGCCCTGGATAAGTTCATCCCCTACGTGGGCTCACTGGTCAGCGGCAGCGTGGACACCCTTTTGGGATGCACACTCATCCTGAAAAACGCGCTGGGCCTGTGCTCGGTCCTGCTCATGGCGGGCGTCCTGCTGGAGCCGCTGCTGCAGATCGCCACGCTTCAACTGGCCTTCCGGCTCTCCGCCGCCGTTATGGAACCCATCGGTGACCCACGGCTGACAAAGGCGGTGTCCGACCTGGCTGATGTGCTGGCCTACCTGTTTGCCATCACAGCGGTCATCGGCCTTATGTTTGCGCTGACCATCGGTCTCATCGCGATGGCGGGCAGTTCGCTGCTCTAGCCTGAGCAATGAAAGGCGAACCACGGTTTGCAGAGCCATAGAGCACGCCGCAGCAGCGTCATCGTCTGTCGGAATCCGACCAGGATTCCTCCCTCCTCTTCCTTGCTCTGCCATCCTCTATGGCTCTGCAAACTCCAAAGGATCGAAACGGCCTGAATTGGATGGGCTTCAAGGCCGGGAACCGCGGCATAGTGGTTCTATGCT
>JAHZEH010000372.1 GCA_019421925.1 Clostridia bacterium | reverse complement strand
CCATGGCTGCCGTCCAGCTCCAGCACAACGACGCCAGCGTCATGGAAGCCGCCATCGGCGACGGCCCCATCTTCTCCGCCTTCAACGCCATTGAGCGCATCGTGGGCGGCGAGTGGCCTCTGCAGGACTACAACATCAAGGCCGTCACCGAGGGCGAGGACGCCCTGGGCGAGGTCACGGTGAGGGTTGGCTGCGGCGAGGAGTCCTACACCGGCAAGGGTCTCTCCCCCGACATCATCGAGGCCAGTATCCGCGCCTACCTCAACGCCATCAATCGCGCCATCGCGGACGCCGAAAAGAAGGCCAACCAAACCGCCTGATGACAGGGCGAAAAAAAGACGATATAATATGGAAAAGCAGGGGAAACTTCTCCCCTGCCTTTGCCATTCCCCAGGAGGTAAATTTCAATGGCTATGACGATGACCCAGAAAATCCTGGCCGCCCACGCGGGGCGCGAATCCGTCCAGGCGGGAGAGCTGATCGAATGCAGCCTCGACGTCGTGCTGGGCAACGAGATCACCGCGCCCGTCGCCATCGGCGAATTCCGCAAGATGGGCGTAGAGAAGGTGTTTGACCCCGGCAAAATCGCCCTCATCCCCGACCACTTCACCCCCAACAAGGACATCGCCTCGGCGACGCTGGCCAAGACCATGCGGGACTTCGCCCGGGAAATGGGCATCACCCACTACTATGAGGTGGGCCGGGCCGGCATTGAACACGCCCTCCTCCCCGAGAAGGGTATCGTCGTGCCGGGGGACTGCATCATCGGCGCAGACTCCCACACCTGCACCTACGGCGCGCTGGGCGCCTTCTCCACGGGCGTGGGCAGCACGGACATGGCCGCCGCCATGGCTACGGGCAGAAGCTGGTTCAAGGTTCCCGAGGCCATCAAGGTGGAGCTCACCGGCAGAATGGGCAAGTGGGTCAGCGGCAAGGACGTCATTTTGCACCTCATCGGCATTCTGGGCGTCGACGGCGCGCGCTATCTGTCTTTGGAATTCTGCGGCGACGGCATAAAAAACCTCTCCATGGACGACCGCTTCACCATCGCCAACATGGCCGTCGAGGCCGGGGCCAAAAACGGCATATTCCCGGCGGACGAGGCGGCTATGGCCTATGGAAGGGAGCACTCCGCCCGCACGCCTGTCCGCTATGAAGCGGATGCGGACGCTGAATACATCCGGACCGTCAAAATCGATCTGACCGAGGTACCCCTTACCGTGGCCTTCCCCCATCTGCCGGAGAACGCCCGCACCATCGGGCAGGCCGAGGCGGCCCATATCCGTATCGACCAGGTGGTCATCGGCTCCTGCACCAACGGCCGCATGGACGACATGCGCGCCGCCGCCGCCATCCTCAAAGGCCGTCAGGTGGCCGGGCATGTGCGCTGCATCGTCATCCCCGCCACCCAGAA
>JAHZEH010000037.1 GCA_019421925.1 Clostridia bacterium | reverse complement strand
TCAACCAGCTCCAGGTGGCCGTCGCCATGCTCATCCGCTTGGTGGTGCGCGCCCCCTTCCTGGTGATCGGCGCGACAGTTATGGCTATGACGCTGGATTTCAAGCTCTCGCTGATTTTCCTCCTCGCTGCGCCGCTGATCGCCCTGGTGCTTTATGGGGTCATGAGCAAATCCGTCCCCTTTTACCGCGCCATTCAGAAGAAGCTGGACAGGGTCTCCCTCATCACCCGGGAAAACCTGACGGGTGTGCGCGTCATCCGCGCCTTCTCCAAGCAGGACGCGGAACGGGAGCGGTTCCGGGAGGCCAGCGGCGACCTCTCGGATACTGCGGTGCGGGTGGGAAAATTGTCCGCCCTGTTAAGCCCCGTGACCTTTCTTATCATGAACACCGCCATCATTGCCATCCTGTGGTTCGGCGGCGTCCGGGTGGAGAGCGGCGCGCTCAGCCAGGGCCAGATCATCGCCCTGGTCAACTACATGAACCAGATTCTTCTGGCCCTGATCGTAGTGGCAAACCTGGTGGTTATCTTCACCAAAGCCTCGGCGTCCGGCGCTCGGGTTCAGCAGGTGTTCGACCTGCAGCCCTCGGTCCAGGAGGGAAAGGCGGAGCCGAAGAGGGTTCCCGGCAGCCCCAAGGTGGAGTTTCAGAATGTCTCCTTCTCCTATGATGCTGGGGGCGAGCTGGAACTGGATTCCATCTCCTTTGCCGTCCAGCCGGGCCAGACGGTGGGCATCATCGGTGGTACGGGCAGCGGCAAGTCCACTCTGGTCAACCTCATCCCGCGCTTCTATGATGCATCCCAGGGAAGCGTCCTGGTCGACGGTGTGGATGTCCGTGACTATCCCTTTGAACAGCTGCGGGGTCAGATTGGCGTGGTGCCCCAAAAAGCGGTGCTCTTTACGGGTACAATCCGGGAGAACATGCGCTGGGGCAAGAGGGACGCCGCAGACGGGGAGATTGAAGAGGCGCTGGCGATCGCCCAGGCCGGGGAGTTTGTGGATCAACTGCCCGACGGCCTGGATACCATGATTCTGCAGGGGGGAAAGAACCTCTCAGGCGGGCAGAAGCAGCGCCTGACCATTGCCCGCGCCCTGGTGGGAAGGCCGGATATTCTCATTTTGGACGACAGCGCCAGCGCCCTGGATTTTGCTACGGACGCGGCCCTGCGCCGCGCCATCAGCCGGGAGACGGAGGGCATGACTGTGTTCCTGGTCTCCCAGAGGGCCAGCACAGTGCGCTATGCCGATCAGATCCTGGTGCTGCACGACGGCAGGCTTTGCGGCGTGGGTACCCATGCGGCTCTGCTGGAGAGCTGCGGGGAATACCGGGAGATCTGTTACTCCCAGATGAGCGCGGAGGAGGTGGCCGCCCGATGAAAAAACAATCCATTTTATTGAGACTGATGGCGTTCACCAAAAAGTATTCGCTGTACTGGACGGGTGCGCTGCTGTGCGCTGTGCTCAGCGTGTCGCTGACCCTGCTCGCCCCCGTGATCATCGGCCAGGGCGTCGATCTGATCGTTGGCGCGGGGGATGTGGACTTTTCCGGCCTTCTCAGGGTGCTTGTCCTGTTGGGAGCCGTCATCCTTCTGGGGGCGGGCTTTCAATGGCTGCTGGCGCTGTTTACCAACCTGCTCACCCAGCGGACGGTGAGGGATCTGCGGGCCGCCGCCTTTGACAAGCTGGACCGGGCTCCTCTCAAATACATCGACGGCAACGCCCACGGCGACATCATCAGCCGGGTGGTCACGGACATTGACCTGATCTCCGAGGGCCTGCTTCAGGGTTTCACTCAGCTCTTTACGGGCGTCATCACCATACTGGGCACCCTGTGTTTCATGCTGGGGGTCAATGTCAAAATCGCCCTGGCCGTGGTGCTCATCACCCCACTGTCCCTGTTTGTGGCCTCCTTTATCGCCAAGCGCTCCCACAGCCTGTTCAGCGTGCAGTCGGCGGCGCGGGGGGAGATGGGAGGTTTTGTGGAGGAGATGATCGGCAATCAGAAGGTGGTCAAGGCCTTCGGCCATGAGTCGGAGGCTGAGAAGGCCTTTGACGGGATCAACCAGAAGCTGTATCAGAGCGGGGTCAAGTCCCAATTTTATTCCTCTATGACCAATCCCTCTACCCGCTTTGTCAATGGGCTGGTATACGCGACCGTGGGGGTCACGGGGGCCTTTGCCGCCATACGGGGCGTTCTGACGGTGGGACAGGTCTCCTGCTTTCTGACCTACGCCAACCAGTACACCAAGCCCTTCAACGAGATATCCGGCGTGGTGACTGAGCTGCAGACGGCCATGGCCTCGGCGGCGCGGGTGTTCAAGCTGCTCGACGAGCTGGAGGAGACGCCCGACGCTCCGGACGCCGTCTCGCTGGAGCACTGCGACGGCAGCGTCACCCTGGAGAACGTGGAGTTCTCCTATTCTCCCGAGCGCAGGCTCATTGAGGATCTCAACCTCACCGTCAAGCCGGGCGACCGTATTGCCATTGTTGGACCCACGGGCTGCGGCAAGACCACCATCATCAACCTGCTCATGCGCTTTTATGACGTGAACGGGGGCAGAATCTCGGTCTCAGGCGTGGATATCCGGGATATGACGCGCTCGAGCCTGAGGAGCTCCTATGGTATGGTGCTCCAGGAGAGCTGGCTCTTTGCCGGTACCATCCGGGAGAATATCGCATACGGCAGGCCGGACGCTACAGAAGAGGAGATTGTGGAGGCGGCTAAAGCGGCCTATGCCCACAGCTTTATCAAGCGGCTTCCCCAGGGCTACGACACCATGATTGAGGGAGATGGGGGCAATATCTCCCAGGGGCAGAAACAGCTCCTGTGCATCGCCCGCATCATGCTCACCCACCCGCCCATGCTCATATTGGACGAGGCCACAAGCAGTATTGATACCCTGACCGAGGTCCGCATTCAGCGGGCTTTCAGCGAGATGATGAGGGGGAGGACCAGTTTCGTGGTGGCGCACCGCCTCTCCACCATCCGGGAGGCGGATGTGATCCTTGTGATGAACGCGGGGAGGATCATCGAACAGGGCAGGCATGAGGAACTGCTTGAGAGGGGCGGATTCTACGCCAGGCTGTATAACAGCCAGTTTGTTCGGACGAAAGAGGAGGTATCCTGAGAAGTTCTTGACGGGGAGGGCAAAATGATGGTAGAATTTCTTTAGTTAGCGAATGCTAACTAATAAAAGTGAGGTGATACAGCATTGAAGGAGTTTAGCGCGAAGAACCGTTATTTGCTGGCGGCATATGAGGTGGGTTCCGAGCCGGGGCCCATCCGTTCCAATGAGATTGCCCGCAGACTGGGTGTGACGCCCCCGAGCGTCAATAAAATGATGAAGACGCTGATTGCTGACGGCGTAGTCAATAAGCGGCGCTACGGTGAAGTGCGCCTGACCCCGGAGGGCATCCGGCAGGCCCGGCTGCTTCAGGAACAGTACAACAGCCTGTACACGTTTTTCAAGACCTGCCGTAGCGAGGGCGAGGAGGCGGCCAAAGAGGATGCGCTGTGTATGCTGTCCGCCCTCTCCCCGGAGAGCCTGGAGGGCTTCCTTCAGCTGCTGTGCGACAACTGCCCGCGCAATCTCAACTGAGGGCGGAGCAGGCAATAAAAAAAGAGGCGTATGCCTCTTTTTTGCTGTATTACGGCAAATCCTCCGGAATGAGGGGGAGCCAGGGATTGATGGACTGTTTGGCCAGGTGCATCCTGTCGCGCTCGTCATATCCCTCCACGGTGCTGCGGATGGTCATACCGTCCATAAAAATCCCCAGAACCCGGGAGAACTCATCGGCGTTGAAAACGTCGGAGTTGTAGATTCCAAAGATTTTTGCGCGGTTCTCCTTGTGGTATTCATGGATGCGCAGCAGGCGGGTATGCACCTCGGGAAGGAAGTTGTTGAGGGTCCAGATAGAGGTATAGAAGATGCAAAACTCCCTGCCGTCCCCTGAGAAATAGTGACGGAAGTAGTCCAGGAAAGCGTTATAAAAGACCTCCCGGACTGGCTTGGAGGTCGCCATACGCTCCTGGAGCAACTCCAGGGAGTGAACATGGTGGATATCTGAAAGCTCCAGCATCTCATAGAGGACGTCGTCCTTGGTGGGAAAATAGTAGTGGATAAGGCCGGTAGCCAGCCCCGCTTCCTCCGCGATATCCTTGGTTGTGGTTTCAAAATAGGATTTGCGTTTCATGCACTGCATGAGAGCCAGAGCGATTTGCCTGCGCCGCTCCTCCTTGATGGATGGCCTGCCCATAACAGATCCTTTCTGCCGATTTAATTGGTTAAACAACGGTGTAAGTATAACACAGTGGGGCTGTTAAATCAAAGAAGAGGACCTGAAAATTTTTCAGCGGTCCGTTGGGCACTGATAGGAAAAGGCCCCGCAGTCCGTTTGCGGGGCCTTTTATTCTATTGGTTAGAATTCAAAGCCGATTTGGCGGAGAATAAATTTGGGCATGCACATGCGGGCCGTCATCAGTGGGTCGACCACCTGGCAGATTTGCAGGTCGCCGCAGGCGGAGAGCAGCATGCTCGCCTCATACAGGTCCATTCCGGTGCGGGCGCAGATGAGGTCGGCCATGTCGTTGGTGGCCAGAGTGGCTGCATCGTGCAGGTCCAGGCAGGAGCCGATGGTGGTGAACTGGGTCTCTGTCTCCAGGACGGGACTGGTGATGGGCTTGTTCTTGAGAACCTCCACCTTGACGCGAACGACGCCGGGGGCCTCCACGCCCGTACCGCAGATCTCGCCGTCGCCCATGGCCGCGTGCAGGTCGCCCATGGCCAGCAGAGCGCCGGGCACAAACACGGGGAAATAGAGGATGGAGCCGATGGTCACCATGGTGTTGTCCATGTTGCCGCCGTGGAAGCCGGGGCTGCCGCAGGCGATGGACTGCCCATCCGCAGGGGCGACGCCGATGACGCCGATCATGGGGCGCAGGGGGATTTTGACCTTGTCGCGGAAGGAGATGACGCCGTCCTCAATGGCCATGAGGGTGTTGCGCATCTCGCCCAGACGCTTGGCAGTCTCGCCCATGCCGCCGCCCGCCGCCATGACGCCCATGGGGCCGAAGCGGATGTCCTCAATCGTGACCTTCAGGGTATCGCCCGCCTCAGCCCCCTCAATGTAGACAGGACCGGTCGCGGGGTTGACATGGTTCCAGTCCACGGCGTCCAGCCGATCCTCCGGCTTCTGGAGCTGCCCGGCGAAGCAGTCCAGTGTCTCAAATTCCAGAGTGGAGCCGCTGGGGACGCTGGCAGCAGGGGCATTGGAGGCCGACATGGCGTAGATAGAGGAATCACTTGCACGGATGATCATGATTTCATACTCCTTTCGGGGTGTGAGATAAGTTTATTATATCATAGAATTCAGAAAAAGCTAATGACAAAGCTGTCCTCAGCGGACAGGGAGATGACTGCGGCATGTCGTCCCTTGTTCTGCTGAGGGCAGATTGTGTAAATATGACATTTCAAAAAGATTCCAGCCCCAGGCGGTCTATTTCCCTGTTCGGATGGATATGCTAGAGTGGACAGCTCTGCAAGTGATAACCGAGGAGGAAAGCGTTATGATGCGTGTGACGAGCAGAAAGACGCCCCAGCAACACCAGGAGAGGCAGGAGGAGGCTCCGGCCAAGCGGCGGGAGGGCTGGTGGAGCAAAATCGACTGGTTCCGCTGGATTGTCTCCCTGGCAATCCCCATTGTTGTGGGTTTTGTGACTGGCATTCTGACGGGAAATGCCGCCCGGGACGTATATGGCAGGATTGATCTGCCGCCGCTTGCGCCCGATCAGGAGACCTATCCCATCGTTTGGGGCATTCTGTATGTTCTGATGGGTATTGGGCTCTCTCTGGCCTGGGGCGCGGAGGGGGCTCCAAAGACCCGGCGCCGGGCTTTCATAGCCTTTGGCGTACAGCTCGCGCTGACGGCGGCCTGGCCAATTGTCTTCTTCCTGATGGAGAGCTTCCAGGCGGCAGTTCTCATTGTTCTGGCGCAGCTCATCGCCACGGCCTATACGATGGACCAGTTTGGCAGGCTATCCCCCTGGGCGGGAAGGGTATTCCTGCCTCAGCTCCTGTGGGTGGCTTTCGCGTCCTATCTGAATATTTCCATCGCGCTGCTCAATTAACAGGGGCGCGGTAAAAGCGGGCGGTTGCCGGTGCGCCGTCCGCTTTTTAATGTTTTGGGGCGGATGGCATTGACAAAGAGGGCACACCGGAGTATTATTTGTATAATAAGTAAGAAAAATATGAAAAGGGGGCCGGAGAGGGAATGACCATAAAAATGCCGGAGGGGAAATTTATCAGCACCGTCAGGGTAGGGGAAAAGGGGCAGATCGTGATCCCTAAGGGGGCAAGGGAGCTGTTTGACATCAAACCCGGGGACACTCTGCTTCTCCTGGCGGATAAAAACCAGGGGATCGCGATTGTGCAAAACGACGGATATTTGCAGTTTGCCAACGCCATCTTTGAGGCGCAAAAGCAGCCCGTGCAGAGTAAGGAACAGGGCGCAAAGGAGTAAACTATGGACGTTTTGTCAGTGCGCGATCTCTGCAAGGCCTATGAGGGCTTTGCCCTCAGAGACGTCTCTTTTGCTCTGAGACAGGGGGAGGTAACGGGTTTTATAGGGCGCAACGGGGCGGGAAAGACCACGACGCTCAAATCCCTGCTTAATTTTGTGCATCCCGACCGGGGAGAAATCTCATTTTTCGGCCAGGACTTCAGGACGCATGAATTTGAAATCAAACAGAGGATCGGCTTCGTGTCCGGCGGCATCGACTACTATCCCCAAAAGAGAATTTCCGCCATCACGGACGTGACCAGACGGTTTTACAGCCGCTGGGATGAAGGGGCATACCGCCGTTATATGGGGCTGTTCCAGCTGGATGAGCGGAAGACTCCCCAGGAGCTCTCCGAGGGGATGAAGGTCAAGTACTCCCTGGCGCTGGCCCTCTCTCACAACGCGGAGCTGCTTATCCTGGACGAACCCACCAGCGGCCTGGACCCGGTCTCCCGGGAGGAGCTGCTGGATATCTTCCTTATGCTCGCCCGGGACCAGGGGATCACCATTTTCTTTTCCACCCACATCACCTCGGATCTCGAGAAATGCGCGGACAATATCGTCTATATCCGGGGCGGAAGTATTGCTGGCAACGGAAAACTGGATGCATTCCTTGCCCAGTACAGGCTGGTCCGTTTCGAAGGGGAGCCGGCCATTGAGGCGCGGCTGATCGGCTGCAAGCGGGAGCGCAGCGGCTACAGCGCCCTGGTCAGGGCGGACAGCCTGCCTCTGGAGGGCGCGCAGGTCAGCAGCGCCACATTGGAGGCTGTTATGGTTCATATGGAAAGGGAGTGAGGGAGGATGAAACAGCTGCTCTATAAGGAATTCAAACTGGCACTGCATCCCACAGCCGTCATTTTTCTGGCGCTTTCCGCCATGCTGCTCATCCCCAATTATCCCTATTATGTCACCTTCTTCTATACCTGCCTGGGGGTATTCTTCATCTGCCTGAACGGGAGGGAGAACCGGGATATCTACTATTCGATGCTGCTTCCCATCCGCAAGCGGCAGATCGTTAAGGCGCGCTTCCTGATGGTGGTTGCGCTGCAATTGGCGCAGGCGGTTCTGGCCGTCCCCTTCGCAATCCTGCGGGGACGGATAAGCCCGCTCGGCAATCTGGCGGGGATGGATGCAAACATCTCCTTTTTTGGTGTCTCCTTTCTGCTGCTGGGCCTCTTTAACTGGGTATTCTTCACCCGGTACTACCGGGATACGGAGAAAGTTGGAGCGCCCTTTGTGTGGGGGAGCGCCCTGTATTTCCTGCTGATGCTCCTGGCTGAATCCACCGTCCATTTTGTGCCCTTCATGAGGGACGTTCTGGACACCCCTGACCCCGCCCATCTGACGGCCAAACTGGCTGTGTTGGGGGGAGGCGCTGCGCTTTATGCTCTGCTGACCTGGCTGGCTTACCGCAGGTCTGTCCGCTCTTTTGAGGCGCTCGATCTGTAGAACTGCCCGCCCAAATAAAAACCGTCCCCACACGAATGGGGACGGTTTTTTATCGGTTCCTGCGCAGCAGCAGGCAGAGGGCGAGGCAGGCCTGCCCAATCCCCAGCAGGGGGAGCGCGGCGGACGGGGCGAGCTCCTGGAGAGCCGCCAGAACGGCAGTTGCGACGCCGGTTCCCAGGGCCACGGCGGCCAGGAGGACGTCCAGAAGTCCGGAGGGCGGGGCTGAGGCGCGGGACGCTCTTGAACAGGGGGCCGTGGGCGCGTCCGGCTCAGGTTTGGGGGAGGCGGGCGGAGCTCCAAGCTCTTCCGGGGAGATCTGCAAAAGCGCGGCCAGCTGGGGAAGGAGTTCCTCTCCGGGCAGAGCGGCGTCCTGCTCCCAGAGGAGGACGGTCTCCTCCGGGAGGCCCAGGCACTCGGCCAATTCCCTCTGGGTCATGTACTGGTCCCTGCGAAGCTGGGCAACACGTTTGCCTAAAGTCTGTTCCTGCATGGGGAGAACCTCCGTTATTGTTGTTGTATCCAGTGGAATTGTACCCCTTTGGAAAAAATCTGGCAAGATGGGAAGAAGCAAACAGAATTTTGAGGACAAATCGTAAACAAACCGTGAAAAATTGAATTTATGCCCAATTCTGAGAGGAGTGGAGTGGAAAAAAACGAACTTTCATGCTATGATACCTATCCGTAAGGAAGGAGGAGTTGATATGGCAGAGCGGGACGAGCTGTTAATCCTCAGGGCGCAAAAGGGCGATGCCGGCGCTTTTGAGACGCTGATGGCCCAATATGAGAAAAAAATCTTCAACGTGGCGCTGCGCACCATGCGCAACCGGGAGGATGCCGCGGATATGGCGCAGGACGCTATTGTGAAGATTTACCGCAACCTTGCCTCCTTCAAAGGGGACTGTTCCTTTGGGGCCTGGGCCTACCGCATCACCCTCAATACCTGCCTCGACGAGCTGCGCAGGCAGAAAAAACGCCCGGCCGTCTCCTTCGACGACATGACGGAGGAGGGGAAGATGCAGTTTGAGGACAACGGCGAGAAGCCTGAGGAGAGCCTGGAGCGCAAGGAGCTGGCCTCCGTTATCAACGCTGCAATCGCCTCTCTGGAGACGGACTACCGCGTGGCGGTGACGCTGCGCGATGTCCAGGGCCTTTCCTATCAGGAGATAGCGGATGCCACCAGGACTAGCCTGGGCACGGTGAAATCCCGCATCAACCGGGCTCGTGCGCAGCTTCAAAAAAAATTATTGCCATACCGGGAACGCTTCCAGTAATTGGTTCGTCTTATAGGCAAAGGGTGGAAAGGAGAAAGAGATATGAAATCACTTGCTTCCAAGGCCGTTTGCCTATTCCTTGTTTTGGCCCTGTCAGTCACGGGCTGCGCCTCGGGGAATACCGCCAGTTCCGTCCTCCAGAAAGACGCGGCGGCAGAGAGCTATGACGCCGGTTTTGGCGGGAGCGAGGAGTACGGCCAGGACATGCAGGAAGAAATGCCAGCCCCGGAACCCATGGCTTCAGCAGCGCCCCAGGGGATGGGGTCGCTCGCAAACACGTCCCTGGAAACGGACGGGGAGACGCGGGCTCAGAAGGTCATCCGCAACGCCTCCATGTCCCTGGAGACCAAGACCTTTGATGAGAGCCTCCAGAGCCTGACGGAGACAGTGGATCAGATGGGCGGTTATATCCAGTCCACCAATGTGGAGGGCAAGAAACCGGAGCAGTGGGGGGACTCCGGGCGGTATGCCTACCTGGTGGCGCGCATCCCGGCGGAGCGGCTGGACGAATTCCTGGGCGGCGTGAGCCGGAGCTTTTCTGTCATCAGCCAGAGCACGGACGCCAACGACATCACCTCCCAGTACTACGACGTGGAGGGACGGAAGAAGACCTATGAGACCCAGCTCGCCCGGCTGGAGGCCATTTTGACGGACGCCGCCACGCTGGCCGATGTTCTGGCTCTGGAGACGGAGATCGCCCGGGTACGCTATGAGATCGAGTCGCTGGAGACGGAGCTGCGGGGCTGGGACAGTCAGGTCAACTATTCTACTGTTCGCCTGGATATCCGGGAACTGACGGAATTTTCCAGGCCGCAGGCCTCGGAGCAGTCCCTGGGGGAGCGCATCAGTCTGGCCTTTACCGGCGCGGTCCGGGGCACGGGGGATTTTTTCCAGGACGCCCTGGTCTGGCTGGTGGGCGCGCTGCCCGCGCTTCTGATCCTGGCCATTATTATCCTGTTGCTCTGGCTGCTGTGGCGCAAGGTTTTGTCCAAGCGGGTCAGGAAAGGCGGAAAGGGGGGCAGCCCCTATGAGAACGGCCCCAAGGGGCCCGGCAGGACTGAACAGGATCCGGTTCGCGCGGACGGGCGCGAAGATGATAAGCATGAGGACTAAATTAAAGGAGGCACTTCCCATGAAAAGATCCATTTGCGTAGTACTGGCCATGTTGATGGTATGCGCCCTGGGCGCGACGGCCTTCGCGGCCACGACAACCGCCAGCGTGAAGCCCACGGTTTCCGTCTCCGCCAGCGCCAAGGTTGAGGTGCAGCCCGACGTCGCTTACGTCTCTTTGGGTGTGACCAGCCAGGATGCCAGCGCCGACAAGGCCAAGAGCGAGAACACGGAGATCATGAACAAGGTGATCGCCGCCGTTAAGAAGGCCGGCCTGACCGAAAAGGACATCAAGACCAGCGCCCTCAATATGTATACACAGTACGACTACTCCGGCTCGACTCCCAAGGTGACGGGCTACCGGGTGGAGAACACCGTGACGCTGACTGTCAAGGAGATTGATAAGCTGAGCAAGGTTGTGGACGCCGCCATGAACGCCGGCGCCAACAAGTTAAACAGCGTGCGCTTTGATCTCCAGGACGACGAGGCGTACTACCTTCAGGCGGTAGGCGAGGCCGTCAAGAAGGCCGAGAAGAGGGCCTCCACCATGGCCAAGGCCGCGGGGACCAGGCTCGACGGTGTGGCCTCCCTGAGCACGGGCGACTACAGCTACAATCCTATTTATGAATATGCGGAGGACGACATGGAGGCTGAGGAGGCCGTCATGGATACTACGGCCGAGTCTCCCGCCGCGCCCAACCTGGGGACCACCATCTCCGTGGGCACCATCACCGTTTCCGCCTCCGTTTCCGCCGTGTATTTCCTGGCAAAATAATCTGAAAATCGAGCGCATAAAAAGGCTTGCCGCCTGTGAAACACTGGCGGCAAGCCTTTTATGTTTCCCATCATGGCGTTGCCCATGCGTTCAGCTTTTCTAAATTTTCCTTGTTTCAAATTGATCAAAGAAAATCCCCCGGCAAAACCGGGGGATTTGTGAAAACCGAGCTGTGTTTGTGCTATTGCTGCTGTGTGGATTCCTCAGAGGGGGCGGGCGTGGCGTTCTCTCTTTTGCCGTGGGTGAGCAGGTATCCGCTGGCCAGGGCGGTGAGAGGGGCGACGGTGACCAGGCCGAAGCTGCCCACGATGGTGTGGACGATTTCGGAGGCCACGTATTTATAGTTGAGGATGCTCTCGATGGGGGTGCCCTGGGCCATGAATACCATCAGAAGGGCGATACAGCTTCCCGAATAGGCCAGAAGGAGTGTGGTGGACATGGTGCCCATGGCGGCGCGGCCCACGTTGAACCCCGACTTCACAGCCTCTTTCCAGGGGATGTCCGGCTTTTTCTGCACGACCTCATAGACGGCGGAGGTGATGTCCACAGACAGGTCCATGACCGCGCCGGAGGAGCCGATGAAGATGCTCGCCATAAAGATGCGGGTCAGGTTGAGGGACTGGTAGCCGCTGTAGAGCAGGCTTTCGGAGTTGGACATGACCGCGCCGTGTATTTTGAAAGCGCCCGTGCACAGGATGCCGCAGAGGCAGGTGATGACCAGACCGGCTCCCGCCCCTGTCACAGCGGCCAGGCAGCGGCGGTCAAAGCCGTAGACCAGGGCGATTATGAGGACAGTGAGAAGGAGGGTCACCAGCATACCGGTGACGACCGGGTCAAAGCCCTTCAGATAGGTGGGGACCAGCACCTTCCAGATCATCAGCACAGTCAGGACAAAGGAGAGGACAGCGCGCAGGCCCGTCTTGCCGGCAAACAGGAGAAGGAGGGCCGCAAAGCAGAGGGCGAGGATCAGCTCCACATCCAGACGGTAATGGTCCACCATGTTGACCGAGAGGATGGAGTCCCCCTGATAGGAGACATAAACCTGGGCTTTGTCCCCCGCTTCAAAGATTTTGTCCGCCTCCAGGGAGCCGTTGAGCATGTTGACGCCCTCCACGACCTGCCCCTTGAAGCGGCCGCCCAGCAGCTCAACCGTGCAGGTC
>JAHZEH010000371.1 GCA_019421925.1 Clostridia bacterium | reverse complement strand
CAGTTCGCACAGGGCGCTCGACTATGCTTCTGCCCAGCTCCTCCAGGCGCTCAATGTCCCCTGGCCTGCCCCGGCCCTCGGTGATGTCGGTGAGGATGTCCAGCATGCGCCGGGTGCCGATTCGGCAGGGCGGGCACTTGCCGCAGGACTCATCCACCGTGAATTCCAGATAGAACTTTGCGATGTCCACCATGCAGGTGTTCTCGTCCATGACGATGAGGCCGCCCGAGCCCATCATGGAGCCAATGGCCCCCAGGTTCTCGTAGTCGATGGGGGTGTCGATGAGGCTGGCGGGGATGCAGCCGCCCGAGGGGCCGCCGGTCTGGGCCGCCTTGAACTTCTTTCCGCCCAGACAGCCGCCGCCGATGTCATAGATGATCTCCCGCAGGGTCGTGCCCATGGGGACCTCCACCAGTCCGGTATTCTTGATCTTGCCCCCCAGCGCAAAGACCTTGGTGCCCTTGCTGGTCTCCGTGCCCATGGAGGCATACCACTCCGGGCCGTTTAAGATGATCTGGCAGATATTTGCGTAGGTCTCCACGTTGTTGAGCAGAGTAGGTTTCCCGAAGATGCCTTTGGAGGCCGGGAAAGGCGGACGGGGGCGGGGCTCGCCGCGGTTGCCCTCGATGGACGTGATGAGGGCGGTCTCCTCGCCGCACACAAAAGCGCCCGCGCCCAGACGCAGTTCGATGTCAAAGCTGAAATCCGTGCCCAGGATATTGTTTCCCAGCAGTCCGTACTCTCTTGCCTGGCCGATGGCGATCTCCAGGCGCTTGACGGCGATGGGATATTCGGCGCGGATGTAGATATAGCCCTGGCTGGCCCCGATGGCATAGCCCGCGATGGCCATCGCCTCCAGTACGGAGTGCGGGTCGCCCTCCAGCACGGAGCGGTCCATGAAAGCCCCCGGGTCGCCCTCATCCGCGTTGCAGGCCACGTATTTCTGGTCGGCCTGGGCGGAGGCGGTGAACATCCACTTTCGGCCCGTAGGGAAGCCCGCGCCCCCCCTGCCCCGCAGCCCCGAGGCGGAAACAATGTCGATCACCTGCCCGGGGGTCAGCTCGGTGAGGCACTTGGTCAGCGCTTTATAGCCGTCCAGGGCGATATACTCGTCGATGTTCTCCGGGTCGATCATGCCGCAGTTGTGCAGGGCGATACGCCTCTGCTTTTTATAGAAGTCGATCTCTGTCAGGGGCTTGGCCTCGTTGTCCTCCGTAACGCTCTCACTGTAGAGATACTGGGTGCAAACCCGCCCTTTGAGCAGATGCTCCTCGACGATCTCCTCCACGTGATCCTCGGTCAGACGGCTGTAGAAGGAGCCCTCGGGGTAGACGATACAGACGGGGCCCAGCTCGCACAGGCCAAAGCAGCCCGTCTGTACCACCTGGACCTCGTTTTCCAGGCCAAGGCGCTCAATCTCCTCATGGAATTTATCAATCAGC
>JAHZEH010000370.1 GCA_019421925.1 Clostridia bacterium | reverse complement strand
GCGGACCAGGCCCTCAAAATGCCCTCAAATACCGCCCGGCTGGCCCTGGTTCAGGCCGAAATCCCCCATGCGCTCCTCAAGGGGATCGACTACTCCGAGGCCGAAAAGATGCCCGGCGTCTACAAGGTCATCACCCATAAGGATGTCAAGGGCAAAAACAGGATCAGCGGCCTGATTACCTTCGCCAACAACAAGGGCGACGGCTGGGACCGGCCCATCCTGTGCGACGAGAAGATTTTCCAGATCGGCGACGCCGTAGCCATCGTAGCGGCAGATACAGAGGAGCACGCCCGTGCCGCGGCCAAGAAGGTCAAGCTGGACCTCGAGCCCCTTCCCGCCTACATGAGCGCCATGGAGGCCATTGCCGACGACGCCATCGAAATCCATCCCGGCACCCCCAATATCTACTATGAGACCAACTGCATCAAGGGGGAGGATACGGCGGAGATCATGCGGTCTGCTCCCTATGTGGCGGAGATCGAGTCCTACTCCAGCCGCCAGCCCCATCTGCATCTTGAGCCCGACTGTGGCTATGCCTATATCGACGAGGAGGGCAGGCTGACCGTCCACTCCAAGAGCATCGGCATCCATCTCCACGCCGCCATGATCACCGCCGGCATCGGCATTGAACCGGAGAAATTCCGCCTTGTTCAGAACAACTCGGGCGGCACCTTCGGCTATAAGTTCAGCCCCACCATGGAGGCCCTTCTGGGCGTCGCCTGCCTGGCGCTGGACGGTCGTCCCTGCTCGCTGGTCTATGACATGTATCAGAACATCACCTATACCGGCAAGCGCTCCCCCGCCTTCATGCATGTCAGGATGGCGGCCGACAAGGACGGCAAACTGCTCGCTCTTGAGGGCGACAACTACATCGACCACGGCCCGTATTCCGAGTTCGGCGACCTGCTGACGCTGCGCCTGTCCCAGTTCACCGGCGCGGGCTACGATATCCCCAACATCCGCAACAAGAGCCAGACGGTATGCACCAACCATGCGTGGGGATCCGCTTTCCGCGGCTATGGTTCCCCCCAGAGCTTCATGGGTTCGGAGGTCTGCATGGACGTCCTGGCCGAGAAGATGGGGATCGACCCCTTTGAGCTGCGCTATAAAAATATCTATCGTCCCGGCGCAACCACCCCCACCGGTCAGGAGCCGGAGGTATTCTGCCTGGAGGAGATGTATCAGAAAATCCGCCCCCTCTACTATGAGGCAAAGGAACGCTGCGCCAGGATGTCCAACGACAAGTTCAAATACGGCGTTGGCTTCGCCACGGGCGTCTATGGCTGCGGCCTGGACGGCAAGGACTCCTCCGCCGCCAACATTCAGCTCAATCCGGACAACACCGTGACGGTTTTCAACTCCTGGGAGGATCACGGCCAGGGCGCTGACATCGGCACGCTGACCATGGCCCATGAGGTGCTTCGGGCCGCTGGCTTCACCCCCGACCGAATCCACCTGGTGATGAACGACA
>JAHZEH010000369.1 GCA_019421925.1 Clostridia bacterium | reverse complement strand
GATGCAACCCGATACTGGGTTCATCGAGAATATAGAGCACACCCACCAGCCCTGAGCCGATCTGGGTAGCCAGCCGGATACGCTGGGCCTCACCGCCCGAGAGGGTGCTGGCGCTGCGGGCCAGGGTCAAATAGTCCAGCCCCACGTCCACCATAAACCCTAGGCGGGCGTGAATCTCCTTGAGGACCTGATAGGCGATGATCTTCTCCGTGTCGCTCAGCTCCAGTTGGTTGAAGAAGCGCCGGGCGTCCAGAACGGACATCCTGCTGACCTCGGCGATATTCCTGCCCCCGACGGTTACTCCCAGGACCTCCCTTTTGAGCCTGTCCCCCTTGCAGTCCGGGCAGGGGATATTGGACATATACTGTTCGATCTCCACCTTCATGGCGTCGGACTGGGTTTCAGAATAGCGCCGTTCCAGATTGCGGGCGATGCCTTCAAAAGCGTTCAGGATGGTGCCGCTGCCGTACTCCCGGGAGTAGTGCACCTTGATGCGCGCCTCCCCGGTGCCATAGAGCAGAATGTTGACGATCTCG
The DNA here is from genome assembly GCA_019421925.1 of Clostridia bacterium. Classification (GTDB taxonomy): domain Bacteria; phylum Bacillota; class Clostridia; order Christensenellales; family CALWSW01; genus JAHZEH01. Next base: position 943 of record JAHZEH010000369.1, on the reverse strand, counting down.
GGGGGCAGGTCCTTGACGGGCGTGTCAAGGCTGAAGCCATAATGCTCGCTCAGGCCCCGCAGATACATGGCGGCGATGGAGCCGTCCGTGGCGGAATTCCAGCCGCTGACCTGAATGGCCCCCTGGTTGAGGGAGAGCTCTCTGTTGGGCAGGATCAAATCGGAATCGATCTTCATCAGGGACCCCAGGCCCGTGCAGGTGGGGCACGCTCCAAAGGGGTTGTTGAAGGAGAACATCCGGGGGGTCAGTTCCTCAATGTTGATGCCGCAGTCCGGACAAGCGTAATTCTGGGAGAAGGTCATCTCCTCCTTCCCCACCACGTCCACCAGGATGAGCCCGTCGGAGAGGGCCATCGCCGTCTCAATGGAGCTGGCGAGGCGTCCCCCGACCCCCTCTTTGAGAACGATGCGGTCCACTACCACCTCGATGCTGTGTTTGAGCTTCTTGTTAAGGGCCGGTACCTCGCCGATCTCGTAGAGCTGGCCGTCCACCCGCACGCGGACATAACCGTCCTTGCGGATATCCTCCAGTATTTTGGCATGCTCGCCCTTTCGGGCGCGCACGACGGGGGCGAGCAGCTGAACCCTCGTCCCTTCCCCGAACCGCAGAATCTGGTCCACCATCTGATCCACTGTCTGGCGCTCAATGGGCTTGCCGCATTTGGGGCAGTGGGGAATGCCGATGTTGGCATAGAGCAGGCGCAGGTAGTCGTGGACCTCCGTCACTGTGCCCACCGTGGACCGGGGGTTGTTGCTGGTGGTCTTCTGATCGATGGAGATGGCTGGCGAGAGCCCCTCGATGGACTCCACGTCCGGCTTGTCCATCTGCCCCAAAAACTGGCGGGCATAGCTGGAGAGGGACTCCACATAGCGCCTCTGACCCTCGGCATAGATGGTGTCGAACGCCAGGGGGGACTTGCCGGACCCCGACAGGCCGGTGAATA
>JAHZEH010000368.1 GCA_019421925.1 Clostridia bacterium | reverse complement strand
TTTGGGCGGACCCAGCAGCTTGGCCAGCTGGCGGGTTGTCACATTGATGCGTTTTCTGTTTTCCCCCACGATCTGGACGGCCGCTTTGCGGCAGACGTCGCCGATCCTCCGCTCCAGCGTGCGTACGCCCGCCTCCCGCGTATAGTCCGAGATGATGGCGCGCAGCGTGTCGTCCGGGATGTTGACAGCCTTGGGCGCAAGGCCGCAGGCCGTAATCTGTTTTTGCACCAGATGCCGCCGGGCAATCTCAAACTTCTCGTCGTCAAGATAACTGCCCAGCTCGAGCAGGTCCATGCGGTCAAGCAGGGGGGGCGGAATGGTTTCCTTGTTGTTGGCTGTTGTGATAAAAAGCACCTTGGACAGGTCGAAGGGCAGCTCCAGGTAGTGATCCCGGAAGGTGGAGTTCTGAGCGCTGTCCAGCACCTCCAGCATGGCGGCGGCCGGGTCGCCCCGGGCGTCGCTGGCCAGCTTGTCGATCTCATCAAAGAGAATCACCGGATTCATGGAACCCGCCTGCTTCATGGCCGAGATAATGCGGCCGGGGATGGCCCCGATATATGTCCTGCGATGCCCGCGGATATCCGCCTCGTCCCGCAGTCCCCCCAGGCTCATGCGCACAAAACTGCGCCCTGTCGCCTTGGCGATGGAGGACGCGATGGAAGTTTTGCCCACGCCCGGCGGGCCTACCAGACAGAGGATGCTCCCCCCTGTCTCGTTGCGCAGCCGGCAAACCGCCAGATGTTCCAAAATACGGTCCTTGACCTTCTCCAGGCCGTAGTGGTCCTGATCCAGCACCCTCCTGGCGTTGACCAGATCAAAATTATCCTGGGTGGACTTGCCCCAGGGCAAATCCATAATCCAGTCAATATACGTACGGATATTGGGGGCTTCATGACTGCCCGTGGGAAGGGAGGCATAGCGCTTGAGTTCCTTCCTAGCTTTCGCGTAGACCTCTTCAGGCAGCTCCATGGCGTCAAGCTTACGCAGCAGCTCCTCCGCCTCAGCCTCCGGGGAATCCTCCTCCCCCAACTCGGAGCGGATAACCTTAATCTGCTCACGCAGGTAATACTCCTTCTGGCTCTTGTCCACATTCTTTTTGACCTGGCTCTGGATGCGCATCTCAATTTTGAGAATTTCGGTCTCCCGCTGGAGGATGGCGAGCAGCTTTTCCGCCCGCTCCTGGAGGCCCACAGTCTCCAAAATGGCCTGCTTATCCTCCGTGTTCTGCAGCGAACCCGAGGCGATGGCGTCGCAGGCCCTGCCCACGTCGTCCTCGTTCATCAGCGCCAGGACCGCCTCGCTGGACACCTTGCTGCTGGCCTCGCTGTACCGCTCAAAGGCCTCGTGCAGTTTGCGGGAGAGGGCCTCCGTCAAAATCTCCGGAAGGCCGTCCACCCGCTCCTCCTCCAGGGGCTGCACCTCCGCCTCAAAATAGGGCTCGGTCTGGGTGAAGTGAAGAACCCGCCCGCGGCATACGCCCTCGGCGATGACCCTCA
>JAHZEH010000367.1 GCA_019421925.1 Clostridia bacterium | reverse complement strand
CTGTTGTGGGCTTCCTCCAGGATTCCAAGTGGAATAAGTTCGCGGCTCAGAAAGGTCTCTCCATCTAATCCGAACCGTACCCGGGAACCCGATTTCGATCGGGTTCCTTTTTATTTGATTTCATCCGGCCTAAATTCTTCCACCGTACATTTTTTTAAATTATGAGTTGAATTTCAAGTACAATTTAGTGTAAAATTATAGATATTATGAGGACATTTCTTAAATCTTTTTCCCCCTCCCAAACAGCGCAAATATCAATGGCAGGAGCAGGTCTTATGAATGATTCTCAGGATAAATATATGAAGAAAAAAGGGCTGGCCCTCGTTCGGCTGGCACGCGATTTTATGAATTATTCCGTAGGTAACCGAATTCCCACAATCGCTGAATATGCGGAGCGTTTTTCCAGCGCCAGGGGCACAGTGCAGTCTGCCATCAAAATTCTACAGGACGACGGCTGCGTGGAGATCGTCAAACGCGGCCATCAGGGCAGCTATATCACCATGATCGACTATGAGCATCTCTGGGAATTCACAGACTGGGGAATCCTCACCGGTGCAATGCCTCTCCCTTACTCCCGCCGTCTGGAGGGGTTTGCTACCGCCATCTATGAATCCATGCAAAAAAAGATCATCCCGTTCAATTTCGGTTATATGCAGGGGGCCGACAACCGCGCTGCGGCCCTGCTCAACCACAAATACGATTTTGCCATCATGTCCCTAAAAGCGGCCACCTCCTGGCTGGAGAAATCGGATGAATTGGTCGAAGTCCTGCGCTTCAACCCCTACTCCTACATCAGCTCCCACGTGGTGCTTATGAGGGAACAGGCCGGCGAATTGACCGACGGTATGTCCGTGGGGATTGACGAATCCTCCCCCGACCATATCTTTGTTACCCAGCAGTACTGCAAGGGGCGCAATGTCAAATTCAAACCTCAGCGCTATGCAGAGATTCCCGCCTCCATTGCCAACGGCTACATTGACGCCGCGCTCTACAACCGGGATGTCATTCTTGAAATGCTGGCTGGAAAAAATGAGAGCTGGCGCCGCTCCGACGTCCGGTATTTGGACGGGCTGAAGTATCTGGAAATTGATCCCTCTTATACAGGCGAGGACGGCAATATTGCTACGCTGCTCATTCACAAGAGCGATTATGGCCTCATGAATCTTCTGCGGCGTATTCTCGACCCGGACACAGTGGAACAAATTCAAAATTCCGTCATCGTTGGAAAAACGATCCCCCATTATTGAGGATCGTTCGACAGGAGAAGGCCCCATGGAACGCACTCGCTGTTCCATGGGGCCTTTCCCATAGTTATATGACGTTTATTTCACTCATTCTGTGCGCCGCTCTCCTGCTGTTCCACGCTGCGCATGGCAAGGATGGTATCTCCAATCAGCTCATCCAGCTCCACGCCCACCATCTCCGCGCCCTTGGCAATGACCTCCCGGGAGCATCCGGCCGCAAAGCTGGGTGTCTTGAACTTTTTCCTGACAGACT
>JAHZEH010000366.1 GCA_019421925.1 Clostridia bacterium | reverse complement strand
GCCCAGGCTGATGATTCCGCTTGTCACCTACCTGGTGGCAAAGGCCCTGGGGTTTTATCGCAGGGATAACAAGAAAATTGCCCCGCCCACGGCGGTAGCGGCTGCGGCGGGTTCTATGGCCAACACCGTGTTTGTGTTTGCATTCCTGAGCATATTTTACGGCGAGACAGTGATGCAGGTCATCGGGGCGGACAGCACCAACCTGCTGCCCAAGGTTGCCGCCCTGGGCGCAACGCTGGGTATTCCTGAGGCCATCGTCATCGCCATCGTCACCACGGCGGTGGTCAAGGCGCTGGTTGCCGTGCGTCCCCGGGCGGCGGCAGCCCGCTGATATGGAGGATAAATCTCCGAAAGGATTTCAGATACGATGATTTTAACGATTGATATCGGCAACACCAACATTAAAACTGGACTCTTCGACGGGGCCAAGCTGGTCAACTCCTGGCGCATGTCCACCTCCAAGGAGCGGACGGCGGATGAGATGGGCATTATGATGGAGTCCTTTTTCTATCATATTGGCCACAAGCCCCGGGAAGTGGAGGGCATCATCGTGTCGTCTGTCAGCCCCTCGATCAACTACACCGTCGAGCATATGTGCTCTCTCTATTTTGATCTCAAGCCCCTCTTTGTGGGCCCGGGCATCAAGACGGGGATGAACGTGCGCTATGATGACCCCAGAGCGCTGGGCGCGGACCGCATCTGTAACTCTGTGGCCTCCTACCGGCTGTTCGGCGGCCCCCAGATCAACGTGGACTTCGGCACGGCCACCACCTTCAACGCGGTTGCGGCCAACGGGGACTTCATCGGCGGCGTCATCTGCCCGGGCGTCAAAATTTCGGCCTCGGCCCTGGTGGAGCAGACGCCCAAGCTGCCCAAGGTGGAGCTGGTCAAACCCAAAAACATTCTGTGCAAAAATTCCATTCAGGCCATGCAGGCCGGCATCATTTACGGCTATATCGGCCAGGTGGATTATATCCTCAGAAAGCTCATGGAGGAGCTGGGCGAGTCATCCATGCGGGTGGTCGCTACGGGGGGGATGGCCAAACTTATCGCGTCCGAGTCGGAGTACGACATTCAGATCAGCAGCACGCTCACCCTGCAGGGTCTGCGCATGATCTATGAGATGAATGCCTGAGCAGGACGGAGGGAGCCTGCACGCCCCGCGCAATTTGAGATGGTTCAGGCCGGGAAGGGCCTGACTCTATATTTATCACATCAGGAGGAAATGAATGAAGACAGTTCAGGTAGGCATCATGGGCTTTGGCACGGTGGGCGCCGGGGTGTATAAAATTCTGACAGGGGACAGGCACTCCATTGAGCACAGGGAGCGGCTGGAGATTCTGGTCAAGCGCATTCTGGTGCGCAATTTTCAGAACCGCAACATGGGCCTGGCGCCCCGGGAGACCTTTACAACGGACGCCCAGGAGCTGATCGGCGATCCGGAGATCAACATCATCGTCGAATGCATGGGCGGCGAGGAGCCCGCCCGCCAGTATATCCTGGGGGCCC
>JAHZEH010000365.1 GCA_019421925.1 Clostridia bacterium | reverse complement strand
GGAGCGGCATATGGACCCGCCCGTCCTGGTGGCCATGCGGCAGGATATGCGCCTGATGCAGGAGCTCTTTGATTTGACGGGAAGCAGGTTCATTGAGTGGATCGGTTCCATGAACCCCGCACCCGCGCCCAAACGGGAGGCGGGCCGGGGCAAATCGGACGACGGGATCATCCGAATGGCCGCTTCGGCCTGGAGCGGGGGTTCCTTCATCCGGGAGCGGCCCAAGCCCCAGCCGGTGGATCCTCCCGCGGAGATCCCCGCTCTCCCCAAGGAGCTGGAGCTGGACCGGTGGGTCAGCTGGAACTACGACGATCCGGGTGAGCGGGTGGAATATGTGGCCGACGAGGGCCTGGCCGTCATCTACCGGAGATTCCTGGCGGAGAAGGACTGGGGCAACCTGGCGGAGCCCCTTATGGAGTTCCACGCTCAGTATGGCTGCGGCGAGTTCCTGCGCTACCGGGTGTTCCTCGCCACGGACGAGGGCCTCCAGGGCATAGACCCCAGGGGCGGGCCCCTGTGGGACGATCTGACGGGCACCGGCCCCCCGAACGAGACACTGTACGCCAACACCCTGCGCTGTTTGCACACGGGCAAGGGGGAACATGTTCTGCCCTATGGGCCGGACGGCATGGGCAAGACGTCGCTGATGCTGGCACTGGCCCGGGAGCTGGAGGACCTGCGGGTCATTCTGCTGGCCCAGCGGGACTTTTCCTCCTCCATGGAGACGCTGCGTTCTCTGGCCTCCCAACCCTTCCGGTTCATCGCGGTGATGGATGATCTGGCGCTCTCGGAGCGGGAGTACCGGCGTCTCAAGGCGGCGCTGGCCTGCCAGCCCATGCTCAAAAACGCCCTCATCTATGCCACCGCGCCCGTTCCGCCCTCCGACGCCAGCGTATTCGGCCTGGAGATCGCCTTTGCCATGCCCACCTATCAGGAGTTTTGCGCAATGGTGAGCGATGTGATCCGGCGGGAGAGAGCCCCCGTCGGCGACGGGGAGATACAGAGCGCCTGCGCCCGCTGGCAGGAGGAAAAAGCGGATTTTTCTGTCCGTTCGGCCCGCCGGCTGGCATGGCAATTGATCCGCAAAGGCACGGACTGACATCCTGGAACGTTCTATACCCTGCGTTGCGCAGGGTATTTTTCTTGTTTAAGAGGGTCAAAGTGTGTGATAATTCGACACAAAAGTATTGTTATTTGCCTGAGATGGGGTTATAATGATACTGCCGTTTTGTTATTAAACTCTTTGGAGGTAAACAATATGAAAATCACGCGCAGGGACGAAATCAAGCATTACATCGAGGCAAAAGGCGAAGTCACCCTGAACGAACTGCAGGAAATGTATCCGGACTGCTCCATGATGACCCTCCGCAGGGACCTGATCCACCTGGAGGAGGAGAATTTCATCAAACGCACCCGGGGCGGTGCGGTCTCAATTGACCGCCTGGGCGGTATGGCCGACGGGCGGTACAGCCAGCGCGTCATGGACCATACGTCTGCAAAGATGGAGATCGCCCG
>JAHZEH010000364.1 GCA_019421925.1 Clostridia bacterium | reverse complement strand
CATAGGGCTTTGCCCGCATATGAAATACCCCCGGCTTCGCCGGGGGATTTTTATTATTTTAGCGTTAACCCACTTTTTCGGCTCTAAAAAATGACGTCAATTACAGAACCATAAGGCCATCAAAGAGGCTCAGGGGGAGTTCTCGGGCCAAGTAAGGCTCTTGGATTCTCGATGTCTAAACTATTCAGGGACACTATGAAGATATATAACGGGCAGAAAAAAGAAGAGGCCGCGCTTTCCTGCAAAATGGACTTGATTGAGAGGCCGGTTCGGTTGCTTTATGGTACGGAGAAGTCAGCGATATTTGGTATACCGTCCCGCCCGAACAATGGAAGGGTTAAAACGCCAAAGGTATCGCCATCAGTATGCTTCGTTCTGTGGAACAGAATGCCCGCTCCCTGTTATCAAGGGAGCGGGCATTTTGTTTGCTGCGGTTTTCGATCCCTGCAGATATGCCATCACTGGAGGCATCATGGGTGCAACCACTATCCGCAGTGGGTTGGGCCGCACTGGCGTTTTCAGCGGAACAGGGTTCAAAGAGCTGCCCCATTGACATCCCCGGCGCTCTTTCTCTCCAGCTCTCCTCAGCCATCGGGGAAGAGCTGGGCGATCTCCTCGGATGAGAGGTGGAAGAAGCTCTTGAGCTCAGCGATGGCATGGGGCCTGCGCTGTTCCAGGCAGCTTCGCAGGCCGGCGATCTCTTTCTCCCAGGAACTCATGGAGGAGGGCTTGCCCGAGCGGGCGATGGTGGCAGGCATCTCGCTGCGGACGGAGTCCACCATGGCGTCAAAGCGGGCGAGGAGCTTGTCCGTGGTCAGGATGGTGTTGAGCACCTCGGCATAGCGGGACACAAACTGTTTGCGCCAGGCCTCGTTTTTGTAGAAGCCATAGAACAGGCTGGTGTCGATCTTCCAGCGGGTGCCGTCCTCGCGCACGTCACCCACCTCAATGCCCCCGGCGCTGAAGAAGGAATGCATGATGCTGCGCTTGGGATTGGCCCCCATAAAAGCCCAGTCCAGATCATAGAATACGGGCCTCCATTTCAGGGAACCGTCAGTGGAACCGGCATACTTCTGGTTGTAGGCGTCTGAGTTGGCAAAAAAGCACTGGGCGATGAGATAGTCCATAAAATAGTCGGAGTCGGCCTTCTCACAGAAGGCGGCGAACTTTTCGCCGTCCGCCAGGTCGCCCTTGGCCAGGGCAAAGAGATTTTTGATGCCCGCATTGCCTGTGCCGTTGTAGACATAGGTGTTGGAGCGTGCCATGCTGATCACGTCCCGGTCCACACCGTGGCGGGAGGCCAGGTAGTCCTCGTTCTGGTTCTCCTTGAACTCGTAGAGCCCCAAGTATTTGCCGTTGAGATAGACAACGGCGAATTTGGACTCCATGTAGTCCAGGTTCATGCCCTTGACAGCCATGGAGAAATAGGCGTCCCGGATGCGGGAAAGGCCGATGTCCTGACCCATATTGCGCAGGGAGAGGGATTTGAACTCCTTGATTTCGTAGTCCTCAAAGAAGGGATAGACCACCGAACT
>JAHZEH010000363.1 GCA_019421925.1 Clostridia bacterium | reverse complement strand
GCCTGCATGATGGATATGCTGGCCTGCCAGCGGGGCGCCGGCGGCATTGAGCCCCACGTCTACACCGCCATCGCGGGCACCTGGTCCTGCAACGTGGCCAAGACCGACCGCATCTATATCAAGCCCACCATCTGCAACATGCCCTGGCTGACCAAGGGTTACTACCAGATGAGCAACAACACCGCCGCTTCCGCCTCCAACTATGAGTGGTTCGCCAACACGCTGGGCGAATTCGCCAAGGCCGAGGCTGTAAGGCGCAACGACGGCTCCAGCAAGTTCGACGTCCTCAATGAGATGATCGCCGAAGTGGGCGCGGGCGGCACCCCCACCATGTACCTGCCTTTCCTGAGCCAGCCCTCTGTTCATGGCGGCGCTATGGGCAGCTTCCACAATATCCACACCGGCACCTCCTACAAGGAACTGGTCTATGCCCTGGCCGAAGGCGTTGCCTTCATCCACAGGTATCACTTCGAGAAGATGATGGACGCCGAGGGCGAGCGCCCCTACAAGGCCCGTCTGACCGGCGGCGTGGCCCGCTCCGACGAATGGGCCCAGCTCTTTGCCGACGCCTTCAACCTGACCGTCGAGTGCTCTGACTGCGCGGAAGTCGGCGCTCTGGGCTGCGCAATCTGCGCTGGCATCGGCGCTGGCGTCTACAAGGACTATGAGGACGCCGTGGCCAAGACCGTCAAGCTCCGTCCTCCCTTCCATCCCAACCCCAAGAATGTGGAGATTCTCAACAAGCGCTATGCGCAGTGGCTGGATATCATTCAGTCCATGCAGTACTATTGGGATAAGAGGGACCAGGGCGCTTACAAGTAAGCCACTTAGTTCTTCCAGCTTGAAAAAGCCCGGCTTTTGCCGGGCTTTTTTGTAATTTATAAAACGACCCTGATTTTATTTGACAAAAGAGCGGGAAAAAGATATAATCAAACAAAATAATGAAATAATTATTCGAAGTGATGAAATAAAAGTGAAACATATGCATAGGATGTGATGGGGCTCTTTCCCAGGGAAATTTACACGCGGGATTGTGTCAGGCTGTTTAACCGTCTGGAATGCCGAGGATGTGAGCGGCAATTCAATACAACCAAATACTGGGAGGAAAAAACAATGGCAATCAGAGAATTCACCATTGCTTCCGCGAACGGTCGCGACACGCTTAAGGGCTGGGTTTATACTCCGCTTGACGCCCCCAAAGGAATCATCCAGCTCGTCCATGGTTTTGGCGAGCATTCCCGCCGCTATCTGCATATGATCGGCCTTTTCCAGGAGGCGGGATATGTCGTCTATGCCGATGACCACATCGGGCACGGCAAGACCGGATATGACTCCGGCACCCTGGGAGATCCGGGCACCACGGGCCTCGACGGATATCTGACCTATCTGGAGGACGAGCGCAAGGTACACGATCTGGCGGTCAAGGAATTCCCCGGCATCCCCTATCTGATGTTCGGCCACAGCTGGGGTTCCATGCTGGCCCGCGGATACGCCGCCCTCTATGGCGAAGACATCGCGGCCTTGTGCCTGTGCGGCGTGGTCTCCGGCATGAAGGGCTGCGAGATTATGATCAAGGACAAAGAGTTTGAGGGCGTCATTGCCAGCGGGAAGGGGGCAGAGCGCGGCGGCTGCTGGATGGCCAAGTGCTTCGTTGGTATGGACGACCGC
>JAHZEH010000362.1 GCA_019421925.1 Clostridia bacterium | reverse complement strand
GGAGAGCTCCTTGCGGATCTCCTCCAAATGCTCCTTGGAGAGACGGTCGGTCTCTTTGGAGAGGGCGGCCTCCTCAATTTCGTGCTGCATGATCTGCCGGGAGATATCATCCAGCTCCTGGGGCATGGAGTCCATCTCCGTGCGGATCATGGCGCAGGCCTCGTCCACCAGGTCGATGGCCTTGTCCGGCAGGAACCGGTCGCTGATATAGCGGTGGGAGAGGGTGGCGGCGGCGATGAGGGCCTGATCCTGAATTTTGACGCCGTGGAACACCTCGTAGCGCTCCTTCAGCCCGCGCAGGATGGTGATGGTGTCCTCTACCGTGGGCTCATCCACCAGGACAGGCTGGAAACGGCGCTCCAGGGCGGCGTCCTTTTCGATGTACTGCCGGTACTCGTTGAGGGTGGTTGCGCCGATGCAGTGCAGCTCGCCTCTGGCCAGCATGGGCTTGAGCAGGTTGCCCGCGTCCATGGAACCTTCGGTCTTGCCCGCGCCCACAATGGTGTGCAGCTCGTCGATGAAGAGGATGATCTTGCCGTCGCTCTTCTTGATCTCCTGCAGAACAGCCTTCAGACGCTCCTCAAATTCCCCCCGGAACTTGGCCCCGGCGATCAGGGCGCCCATGTCCAGGGAGAAGATTTTGCGGTCTTTGAGGTTGTTTGGCACGTCGCCCCGGACAATACGCAGGGCAAGGCCCTCGGCGATGGCCGTTTTGCCGACGCCGGGTTCGCCGATCAGGCAGGGGTTGTTCTTCGTCTTACGGGAGAGGATACGGATGACGTTTCGAATCTCGCTGTCCCTGCCGATGACCGGATCGAGCTTCTGGTTTCGGGCCAGATCCACCAGGTCCTGCCCGTACTTGGCCAGCACATCATAGGTGGACTCGGGGGAGTCCGTGCTGACATGGGTGTTCCCGCGCACGCCGGCCAGCGCGGTGAGGAAGGCGTTTTTTTCCACATGATAGGTGGAGAAAAGATCCTTGAGCGCTGTATTCGGGCGGTCGAGCAGGGAGAGCATGATGTGCTCCACACTGACATATTCGTCTTTCATTCGGGAGGCCTGCTGCTCGGCGTCGGCCAACACCCGGTCCACATCCATGGAGACGTAAATTTTGTCCGGCTCCCGGCCGCTGCCCGTGACGCTGGGCATGGAGCTGATCCGGCGGCCGAGGGCGGTCCTGAGACCGTCCCAATCCACGCCCATCTTCATCAGGAGCTGAGGGATGAGGCCGTCGTTCTGTTCGATCAGCGCGCTGAGCAGATGCTCCTGCTCAATCTGCATGGACTGATGGGAGAGCGCGATATTCTGGGCGCTCTGGATGGCCTCCAGGGATTTTTGTGTGAATTTCTGTGCATCCATTGATAAATACCTCCTTTTAGAGGAAAAAATAAGGTCAGATTTTAGCCAGCCCCTGGGAACGGGCCTTGCGGTAGCTGCTCTCTATGGAAGGGAGCGCCTCCTGCGGGGCGTCCAGATGGGAGAAATACGTCTTGAGCGAGGCGTCGAACAGACGGATATACTGGGAGATAGCCTGGGCGATGGACTCGCTGGACGGCTCCTCCGTTTCCCCTGACGGCAGCAGGAATTCCCGGGTATATCTGCCGTCCTCCACGCCGCAGGGGACCCGCCCCTGGGGAAAAGCGGAGGCTGCGTATTTGTTTTCCACCGCCATCCA
>JAHZEH010000036.1:10741-12444 GCA_019421925.1 Clostridia bacterium | reverse complement strand
GTGATATGTCCTTTTTATTTTTTGAGAAAGCGGGAGGTAGAATGTTTAAAACCATTCGCAACAGCATCAAAGTGGTGCTCGCGCGCGACCCGGCGGCGCGCAATGCCCTGGAGGTCTTTCTGTGCTATCCGGGATTCTGGGCTCTTTTGATTCACAGGGTCAGTCATTGGCTTTTCAAACATCACTGTAAACTGCTCGCCCGCATGATCTCCCAATTTATGAGGTTTTTGACGGGAATTGAGATTCACCCGGGCGCCAAGATTGGCGAGGGCGTTTTCATCGACCACGGCATGGGCATCGTCATTGGCGAGACCACCGAGATCGGTGACAACTGCACCATCTACCAGGGGGCCACGCTGGGCGGCACAGGCAAGGATACGGGAAAGCGGCACCCCACCATCGGCAACAATGTCATGATCTCCTCGGGCGCGAAAATACTCGGCCCCTTCAAGGTGGGGGATCACAGCAAGATCGGCGCGGGTGCGGTGGTTTTGAGCGAGGTACCCCCGGGCTGCACTGTGGTGGGCGTGCCGGGCAGGATCGTAAAGCGGACCAGTGTGCCGGGCTGCGAACCCGGTCAGTGTGAAAAGTGCGAGACCTGCCGGGCTGAGAAGGAGTGCCCGGTGATCGCGCCTCTGGCCGCGCCGCCCCAGCCTGAGCCGGAGGAGCTGAAGGAGAAGCAGCTGCCCCAGGATATCGGCTACAGCAAGGCCCGCGCCATGGAGGAGGAGGCAAGGGATCCCAATGCGGCGGACCTGGATCAGGTCCACCTGCCCGATCCCGTCATGATTGAGATACGCAGGCTGCGCAATGAAATTCGGGAATTGGAAAAACGTTTGCAGGAATGCGAAAAAAAAGTTTGAATTCCGGCGTTCTTGCATTATAATCACTTGAGAAGCAATTGAAAGAGGAGAGGGAGATCAACAACATGAGAATCTACAACACGATGACCCGAAAAAAGGAAGAACTGGTTCCCGTTACGCCGGGCGAGGTAAAGATTTACGCCTGCGGGCCGACGGTCTACAACTTTTTCCATATCGGCAACGCCCGCCCTTTCATTGTGTTTGATACGCTCCGCCGCTATCTGGAATACCGGGGGATGAAAGTCACCTTTGTGCAGAATTTTACCGATATTGACGACAAGATGATCAACAGAGCCAACGAGGAGGGCATCACCGTCAAGGAACTGGCCGAGCGTTATATCAGCGAGTACTATAAGGACGCCGACGCCCTGGGCATCGAGCGGGCCACCGTCAACCCCCGGGCCACGGAGCACATCCAGGAGATCATCGAGCTCATCTCCACCCTGATTGAGAAGGGACACGCTTATGTGGCCGAAAACGGGGACGTATACTACGCCACCCACACTTTTGCCGGATATGGCAAGCTCTCTGGCCAGCCCCTGGAGGATTTGGAGGCGGGCGCCCGCATCGAGCCGGGTGACGTTAAGCGCAGCCCCTCCGATTTCGCCCTCTGGAAAGCATGGAAACCGGGCGAGCCCAGCTGGGATAGCCCCTGGGGCAAGGGACGTCCGGGCTGGCACATTGAGTGCTCGGCCATGAGCATGAAGTATCTGGGCAAGACCTTTGACATCCACGCCGGCGGCATGGACCTGACCTTCCCCCATCACGAGAATGAGATCGCCCAGTCCGAGGGGGCGACGGGCCAGACCTTCGCCAAATACTGGATGCACAACGGCTATA
>JAHZEH010000036.1:7228-10731 GCA_019421925.1 Clostridia bacterium | reverse complement strand
ATCAACGTAGACAACCGGAAGATGTCCAAATCCCTGGGCAATTTCTTTACAGTACGGGAGATCTCCAAAGAGTACGACCTGATGGTGGTGCGCCTGTTTATGCTCTCAGCCCACTACCGCAACCCCGTCAACTTCTCCCGCGATCTGATCGATCAGGCCAAGAGCGCCCTGGAGCGCCTTAAAAACGCCAAGTCACGCATGGAGGACACCCTCAAAAACGGGACGGATGCGCGGGCGGATGACCAGTTCCTCTCGGCCGTTGACCAGCGCAGGCAGGACTTTATCGACGCAATGGACGACGACCTCAACACGGCCGACGCCATCGGCGCCCTCTTCGAACTGGTGCGCGAGACCAACACCCGCTTCAGCGAGCCCCGCGGCAAGGCGGAGGCCCAGAAGGCCCTGGACGTCTTCAATGAGCTGGTGGGCGTGCTGGGGATTTTGCCCAGGGAAGAGGAAGTCCCCGCGGAGCTCGTCAGGATGGCGGAGGAGCGTCAGGAGGCCCGCAAGCAGAAGGACTGGAAGCGGGCGGACGAACTGCGCGACAAGATTGCCGCTGCCGGCTATCTTGTGGAGGACACTCCCACCGGGCCCAAGGTCAAGCGGGCATAGGAGAAACTGGAAACAAACTGTAACTTTTGGAAAGATGCTGCCTGCGAGCCTTGTCCGCCGCAGGCGGTATTGATATAATAAGCGTACCGCGGCGGGCCGCTGCGGGAAATTGGGCAGGGAATACGGCTCAGAACAAAGGATAGGGTGAGGACGAGCCTGCGCACGCGGCGCATTTCAGCCCGGAACATCCCATGGAAAATCAATGGCAGGAAGGGATATATGCTATGAATCGGAAAGTTTTTAAGACGGTTGCACTGGCGCTTGCCTGTGTAATGCTGTTGGGATTTGGCGGCATGGTTCTCGCCGACGTCTATGATATCGGCAAGACGACCGCCAACGTCAACAGACGGGCCACCCCCTCCACCTCCGGAGCAAAAAAGGGCACCCTCTCCAAGGGGACGGAGATCAACATCGTCGGCACTTATACCGACGGCGACACCTATGGCAGCTCCAGGGTCAAGGGCGACTGGTATGAGCTCGACACAGGGGATTTTGTCTCCGCCGACTATGTGGAGATCATCGGCAGCGCCGGTGAGGAGGAGGCTCCCTCTGACGAGGAGATCCCGGCCGATGAGGACGGCGATGTCGAGATCGGGGAGAGCGACGACGACGTGATTATCAGCGGCGAGGACGGCGACGTCATTATCGGTGAGGAGGATGAGGAGGTTCCCGAGGACGAAGAAGTTCCCGAGGACGAGGAAATCCCTGAGGATGAGGACGAGGCCGAGAGCCAGCGTGGCTATGTCAAGAGCAATCTGAATGTGCGGAGCACCCCCTCGACCAGCAGTTCCAAGCTGGGTCAGCTCGCCAGCGGCTCCTATGTCACCATCTCCTATGAGCTGGCTGACGGCGACGATTATGACGATGAAGCGGTTTCCGGCAAGTGGTACTGCATTGACTACAACGGCGAGGAGGGCTTTGTCTCCGCCAGCTATGTAACCAAGGTTGCTGCGGGCGATGCCAATGCCAAGACCTATGAGTTGCCCTTGGGCAGCGCCACTACCACTTCCTACAAGACCAACGCCTCGACCAAGGTCTACACCAAGCCCAGCACGCTGGCCACCGTGGTCAAGACCCTGAGCAAGGGGACCAGGGTGTCCGTATCCAAGACCATCAGCAGCGGCAGCACCTATGGCAGCCTGAACGTGTCGGGCAACTGGTACATGATCGGGACCAACCAGTTCGTCAAGACGGACAGCATCACCAAGTCCACCAGTACCGGTAAGGCCACCGTCACCGTCGCGGTGGGCGACACCCTTGTTGCGACCACCACGGTCAATCAGCGCTCCAAGCCCTCCACATCGGCCAGTAAACTCGCCAAGCTGGAGAAGGGCAAGAAATTCACCCTGGTGGCGGTCTATCTGGACGGCTCGACCTATAACGGCACGAAGGTGAAGGGAAACTGGGTGCAGGTAAAGGGCGGCGGCTTTGTCTCGGCCGACTATGTCGCGTTGCCCTAGCAGCTCACAACGATACAGGGCTCCTTTCCGAAGGGGCCCTTTTCGGGTGAAGAGAACCATTTGCATGACGATAATTTCGCTATGATTCTGAACTTTTTTTAAAAGGAGATTCCCCCGATGAAAGTTTCGCAGAAGGCAAGACATATGATCGTAAAGGGCTGCGCTGGCGCTCTGGCCCTGGGCATGCTGACCCTTGCGGGCTGCTCCTGCGGTCCCAAGGAGCCCATCCCTGAGGAGGTGATTACTACCCCCACGCCCAGCCCAACGGCGGAGCCCACGCCTACCCCTACGCCTACGCCCACTCCTACGCCGACCCCGACCCCCGAGCCGGACGCGGCAACCGGCCTGCAGGGTTATATCAAAATTGAAAACACAAATATTGACTATCAGTTCATCCTGGGCGAGGATAATGACTATTATCTGGACCATGATCTGGAGGGGAAAAAAGACTATCACGGCGCGGTTTTCCTCGATTACCGCAACGCTTCCCCCGCGCAGCGCCGCAACCTGGTGCTCTATGGGCACAATATGAAGGACAAAACCATGTTCACCACGCTGCACAAGTTTGAAGATAAGGATTTCTTCAACGCCAACACAGAGTATGAACTGGAGATATTTGGCCGCAAATACCGCTGCGAAAACATCTACGCCGCGATGATCGACTACAGGGAGTACAATTTCATCAAGACCAAGTTCTCTGACGATGCGGACTTCCTCGATTTCATCAATACGGCGCTGACCACCCAGGCCCGGCACAAGGACAGCAGCTATGTTCCCTCCGCGGACGATACGCTGGTGACGCTGGTGACCTGCGTCTCGAGCAGCATTCCCGATAAGCCCTATAAGCGCTGGATTCTGGTGAGCCGGTTGGCCGAGGAGCTGGGAGAGGCCGAATATCCGAACGCGGGAATGGTGGGTGCTTCTGCAAATGATTAGGAAGATTGCCGGGGGACTGTGCGTGATCTCCATGGTGGCGCTCATTGTCTGCGCGCTGCTGTTCTGTGTGGATTATGCCTGCTTTGACCGGGGATTCTATGAACAGGAATATACCAAGCTGGATACGGCCCGCAGCATCGGTTTTACCAACACGACGCTGATGGAGGTGACGAACCGCCTTCTCGGTTATGTGCAGGGTGAGGAGGAGTCCCTCAAATTTAAGGCAGAGATCAATGGAAAAAGCGTGACAGTCTTTGGCTCGCGGGAGAGGGAGCATATGGTGGACGTCAAAGCGCTCTACCAGAACATGTGCCGCTACCGCAACATTGCGGCCATCGCCGCCGCGGCCGTGCTGGCGCTGGCTATCCTGCTGGTCCGGCGGGACAGGCTGCGTTTTGCCAGCAAGTGCTACCTCACTGCTTTCGGTATTTTTGCAGTTTTCCTCGTCGCTGTCGGCGGCTGGGCCATGCTTGATTTTGAGGGATTCTGGGATGG
>JAHZEH010000036.1:3766-7215 GCA_019421925.1 Clostridia bacterium | reverse complement strand
TCATTCAGATGGTGCCCTATCAGTTCCTCTATGATCTGGTGATGCGCATCATCCGGCTGTTCCTGGCCTGCGCCCTCATTCCGCTGGCGCTTTCCGCCGGCTACCTCATCTACCGCACCGTCCGCCGCAAGACGCTGCTTAATCTGGCGGAGGAGCCGGAGGGCCCCGCAGCCGGACCCTCCCCCAAAGCGGACGGGATGGCGGAAGCTGTGGTTCTGCCGGGCGGCGGAGCGGCAGGAAATGTGGGGAGAGATGAACAGCCGCCCCAAGAGCCGCCACGCGCCAGGTCGCCTCTGGAGGAATTCTATGAGGCGCAGGATGAGGAGGAGAGATGATGTTGGAAGAGCAGGCAGCACAGGAGCTGGCCAGAAGGGGAGAGGGCACGCTGCTGGCCATCGAGTCCTCCTGCGACGAGACGGCATGCGCCATCGTGCGCAACGGCAGGGAGGTTGTCGCCTCCACTGTGTTCACCCAGATAGACCTGCATAAGAAATATGGTGGGGTGGTGCCCGAAATCGCCTCCCGCAGCCATGTGGAAAAAATTGGCGGCGTGGTATCAGAAACCCTGGATAAGGCTGGTATGGTAATCGGCGACGTAGACGGAATCGCTGTCACCAATGGCCCGGGACTGGTAGGAGCGCTGCTGGTGGGTGTCTCCTATGCCAAAGGACTTGCCATGGCGGCGCATAAGCCGCTGATTGCAGTGCACCATATAGAGGGGCATATCTCCGCCAACCTCATCGCCCACCCCGATTTAGAGCCGCCCTTCCTCTGTCTGGTCGCCTCCGGCGGGCACAGCCATATTGTGGCGGTCGAGGATTACGGCGTCTATCGCCTGCTGGGACGGACCCGGGACGACGCAGCGGGCGAGGCTTTCGACAAGGTGGCCCGCTGTCTGGGCCTGCCCTACCCGGGAGGCCCGGAACTGGAGCGTCTGGCCAGGGAGGGGGATCCTGCCGCCTTCCGTTTCCCCGGCGGGTTCAACGCGGGGCCGCACTACGATTTTTCCTTCAGCGGACTCAAAACCGCCTGCATCAACCTGGTCCACAATGCGCAGCAGAAGGGGCAGGAAGTTCCACGGGCGGATATTGCCGCCTCTTTCCAGAAGGCGGTGGTGGACGTGCTGGCCGGTAAGGCGGTGCGCGCCGCCAAGGAGGAGGGCTATGCGACGCTGGCTCTGGCGGGCGGTGTGGCGGCTAATACGGCGCTGCGCGAGGGGCTGGAGTCAAGGGCGGACGAAGCCGGGCTGCGCTTTGTATGCCCGCCACGGAACCTCTGCACGGACAACGCCGCCATGATCGGGGCGGCGGGCTTTTACAGGATGCTGCGCGGCAAATTTGCCGGATTGGACTTGAATGCCTGCCCCAATCTGAAATTGGGGGAATAAGGCGGATTGAGAGGAGGGCGCAAGTTGAAACTGACAGTGCTCGGGAAATATGGCCCCTATCCCAGGGCGGGAGGGGCTACCAGCGGTTATTTGCTGGCGGAGGGCAGGACCAATCTGCTTGTGGAGTGCGGCAGCGGCATCCTCAGCCGCCTTCAGCAGTGCATTCCCCTGGGGGAGATATCCGGTATTGTGCTCTCCCATCTGCACAGCGACCATATCGCCGACATGTTTATCCTCCGCTATGCGCTCCAGATTTTACAGCAGCGGGGGGAGGCGAAAAACGTTCCCATCAAGGTGTTTGCGCCCGCCCAGCCCGCCTATGACCTTCAGGCGCTGCGCGCTTCGGGGATGTTTGAGTTTTTGACGATGGAGACGGGGCTCCATGTACGGCTGGGGGATTTTGACCTCGACTTTTCTGAGATGACCCATCCCGTCCCCAGTTATGCCGTCCGCTTTACGGGCGAATCCAGCGTTCTGGCCTATACGGGCGACACCAACTGGAACGACGAAATCGTACCTTTTGTGGAGGGAGCCGATCTTCTGCTGGCGGACTGCGGGCTGCTGAAAAAGGAGAAGACAGGCCCAGCCGTCCCCCATCTCACGGCGGACGAGGTGGGCAGGATTGCCGTGCAGTCGGGCGTGCGCCGCCTGATCTGCACCCATATCAACCCCCGGCATGACGAGGCGGAGGTGCTCGCCCAGGCCCAGGCCCACTTTGCGGGCGCGGTTCTGGCCAAGGAGATGCACTCCTACGAGATATAGCCGGGAGATCCGACTGCTTTTTACATTTCAGGACCTGAGAAAAAATTGCCGGCGCATTCCAAAGGTTTGGGCTTCTGGCGGATTGGGGAAGAGCCCGGGCAGGATTTATCTGCTGCAATCATGCGATTCGCGCCAGTACCGGTTGGCGGGGATTTTTCCGGTGTACCGGTTGTGGGAAGATGAAATCCTCTGCGGACTGAAAGGTTTCACAGCGCAGCCGGGGCGGCAAGGTAATTGTCCAGATATCGTTTTATGTTATAAACACGGGCTTTGAAACAGGGACGCTTTGCGTCCCTTTGTGCTTTTCCCGGCCCAAGGCGCATAGCTTTATCGGGGAGGTGTTTGCGTGAAAAAAGTCGGCAAGGTCGTCTGCGCCCTGGCGCTGGTTGTTTTTATGCTCACCGTTCCATCCCTGTTGGGCGAGGCCCTGAGTCAGGAGATCTATAAGCAGTGGCTCTCCCCAAAGGAGAGGGTATGGGAGGGGGTCATCCGGGTGTGGTGCGTGTCCGCGGAGCATCCTGTGGACGGGGAGCTGCTGGCCAAGACGGTCAAGCAGTTTGAAAAGCAGTACCCGGGCGCCTTTGTGGAAACCGCCTCCCTGCGGGAGGAGAGCGTACAAAAACGCTTTGCCAAGGGGCGCACGCCCCCGGACGTCTGGATCCTGTCCGAAGGCATGACCTTTGAGGGAATACAGGAGAGTATGCGTTTTGAACTGCCTCTTCCACCCGAGCCCAATGTGCTTGAGGAGAGCTTCGAGTTCGACGTGAACGCGCCGGACGTGGTCCCGGTGGAGAAACGGATTTCTTTTGTGATCGCCTTTGCCTGTGAAGGGGAAAAAAGGGAAATGGCGGAAGTTTTTGCCCGTTTTCTTGCGGAGAATGCGGAGAATATGTTAAAATAATGCAGAATAAGGAACGAAGATGGAGGGGGAGTTTGGCGATGGTGAGTGCTTGGCAAAAATCCCTGGAGGAGGCCCTGCCCGGAGCGCAGCTGCGCTGGAACGAGCCTATGGACGAGCATACGAGCATGCGGGTGGGCGGCCCCTGCGCGGCCATGCTCCTGCCGAAAAACGGTGCGGAGATCGCCTCCGCTCTCCGCTGCTGCAAGGAGCAGGGCATCCCCTGCTTTGTGATGGGCAACGGTACCAACCTGATTGTACGGGACGGGGGATATAATGGCCTCATCGTCAAGATCGGCGAGGATATGGCTTTCTGCCGGTTCCGGGGCGCGAGGGCGACGGTTGGGGCGGGGCTCCGGCTCATCACGCTGGCCCGCGACGTTATCCAAAAAGGCATGTCCG
>JAHZEH010000036.1:0-3756 GCA_019421925.1 Clostridia bacterium | reverse complement strand
ACGGAGTTTGCCGGGGGCATTCCCGGGACAGTCGGGGGCGCCGTCGCCATGAATGCGGGGGCATACGGCGGCGATATGGCGCAGGTCGTCCGCTCCGTCACCTATCTGGACCCCGAGACTCTCCAGAGCGCCAAGCGGCAGATACAGGAGGGGGACATGGGATACCGTACCTCCATCTTCTCAAGGAACGGCTGGATCGTGACAGAGGCGGAGCTGCAGCTCGGATTCGACACGGACGGCCAGGCGCGGATCAACTATGATGAGTTCAGCAGGCGCAGGCGGGAGAAACAGCCCCTGACCTATCCAAGCGCGGGCAGCTTTTTCAAGCGGCCCCAGGGAAATTATGCCGGGAGCCTCATTGAACAGGCCGGATTGAAGGGAAGGACGGTGGGAGGAGCGCAGGTCTCCGAGCTCCACGCGGGATTCCTCATCAATACCGGAGGCGCAACAGCCGGGGATGTCCTGGCTCTCATGGGGGAGGTGCAGGAGGCGGTTTTGCGCAGCTCGGGCGTGAAGCTGGAGCCCGAGGTCAAAATCATAGGCGAGGATTAACTCAGCCGGGAGGTGAGGCGCAATGTATATTCTGGTGATCACGGGCATGTCCGGCGCGGGGAAGAGCCACGCCCTCAATAAACTGGAGGATATGGGCTATTACTGCGTGGACAATTTCCCAGCCGATCTCATGCACGCCTTTGTGAAAATGGCAAAGGAGAAGGGGATTGAGCGGGCGGCCATGTGCATGGATTGCCGGGACGCGGATTCCCTCTCGGCGCTCTACGACGCCATCGGAGCTTTCCGGGAGAATGGGCTCAAAATTGAGCTGCTCTTTCTGGACGCCGACGACGAGGTGTTGGTGCGGCGCTACAGTCAGACCCGCCGTAATCATCCCCTTGCCCGGGATGGATGGGTCCAGGACGGGATCAACGCGGAGCGCAAGTTGCTGGGCAAATTGCGTGAGTGCGCCGACTACTACATTGACACCAGCACCTATAAGCCCTCCGAGCTGGGGGCCGCCCTCGAAAATATCGGAAGCGGCGGCGCGGAGAAGAACGCCGTGCATGTCCAGAGCTTTGGCTTCAAGAGGGGCATCCCGCCGGAGAGCGACATGGTTTTCGACGTGCGCTTTTTGCCCAACCCATTCTGGGTGGAAAGCCTGCGGGCCCATTCCGGGTTGGACAAGCCTGTCAGGGAATATGTCATGGGATTTGACCAGAGTGTGGAATTTGTCTCGGACTGTGTCCGGCTGGTGGAGAAGCTCCTGCCCTGCTATGCGAACGAGGGGAAGCACAGGCTGAACCTCTCTATCGGCTGCACGGGAGGGAGGCACCGAAGCGTGTGCATCGCCTCCGAGATATACAGAAAACTGTGCGAGGACAAGGTGCCCGCCGTGCTGCTGCACCGGGACATTGAGAACGATCTGCAGGGGAAATAGGGCGGAAGCAGAGGAAGGGGTGCATCGTGTCTTTTTCTTCCAAGGCGAAAGAGGACCTGGCCAATGAGCGCATCAAAAAACCGTGCTGCCGACTGGCGGCTCTCTCCGCGCTTACCCAGATGACCGGTTCGCTGCTGCTTGCCGGCGGAGGCAAGAAAAAGCTGCGTCTGACTACGGAGAGCTATGCGGTGGCCCGATGGATTGTACAGCTGGCCAAGGGCCTGTACGATTTGGAAGCTGAGATCCTCGTGCGGGAGCACAGGCGCTTGGGGAAAACAAAGAGCTTTACCATCCTGTTTCAGGGGGAGGCTCTGCGGGAGGTCCTGTTGGACACCGGGCTCATGGGGCATTCGGATGAGGGTTACAGTTTCGAGGGGGGGGTGCCCCCAAGACTGGTGGAAAACGAGTGCTGCCGCCGGGCGTTCCTGCGGGGGGCGTTTATGGGCGGCGGTTCCATCAGCAACCCTGAAAAGGGCTATCATCTGGAATTTGTTGTGAGAACAGACCGCTTTGCCCTGGAGCTGTGCGCTCTGCTCAATCAATACGAACTTGGTGCAAAAGAAGTGCTCCGTAAAGGCAGTAATGTGGTATACTTAAAAGAGAGTGAAAAAATCAAAGAATTCCTGTCAATTATCGGCGCACACGGCGCATTGCTTGATCTCGAGGATGTTCGAACTTATAAAGATTTCCGCAATAATCTCAATCGAAAAGTCAACTGCGAAACCGCCAATATCCAAAAGACAATAGACGCGGCTGGAAGGCAGATGGAAAACATCCGCTATCTGATTCAATGCGGTGAATTCCAGAATCTATCGCCTGCGCTGAGGGAGACAGCGGAGGCGCGCATCAACAACCCGGAGGCCTCCCTGCAGGAGCTGGGGGAGATGCTGTCCGAGCCCGTTGGAAAATCAGGTGTGAATCACCGCCTGCGTAAACTAGAGACCTTAGCCTTAGAGATGCGATTAGAGAAGGGGGACGCATAATGGTTCGCAAAATCGTGCAAATCCGCAACCCAGAGGGGCTGAAGGCAAGGCCGGCAGCCATGTTTGTCCAATCCGCATGCAGATTCCAGGCGCAGATCCTCATTGAGATGGGCAATAAGAAGATCAATGCCAAATCCATTATGGGAGTGCTGTCACTTGGGGTGAAATCTGGCGATAAAGTTCAGATTGTGGCCACCGGTGAGGATGAAAAGGACGCGGTTACGATACTCGCCTCCATGATTGAGAGCGAGCTGGGCGCGTAAAACCTCTGTCCTGTGCGGGGATGAGCCGGTTCCCTTGGTTTTATTTCTCCAAAGGCGCTCCGTCAGGGGGTGCCTTTTTTCTCACAAGGTGTCCCTTGGGGCGTCTGAAACCGCTACTGAACGATAAGGAGTCAGGATGTCTAATTTTGTTCATCTGCATGTCCACAGCGAATACAGCCTTCTCGACGGCGCTGCGCGTATCAAGGACTTGACCGCACGCGCCAAAGAGCTGGGTTTTGAGGCGCTGGCCCTGACCGACCACGGCAGCATGTACGGGGTTATCGCCTTTTATCAGGCCTGCATGGCCGAGGGGATCAAGCCTCTCATCGGCATGGAGGCCTATGTGGCCCCCCGCTCCCGCCTGGAGAAACAGGGCAAGGCCGACAGGGAGTATGCCCATCTGATCCTGATCGCCAAGAACGAGACGGGCTATCGAAACCTCTCTCTGCTCAGCTCCCTGGCCTTTACGGAGGGGTTCTACTACAAGCCGCGGATTGATTATGATTTGCTCTCGGAGCACTGTGAGGGGCTGATCTGCCTGTCGGCCTGCCTGGCGGGCGACATTCCCTCCATGCTTATGCAGGGGGACTATGACGGGGCCAAGGCTCTGGCCGGCCGCCTCAAAGGCATGTTTGGAGAGGATTTTTATATTGAGATACAGGATCATGGCATCCGGGAGCAGCGGGAGATCATGCCCGACCTCGTCCGTATCGCCGGGGAGCTGGGGCTCAAGATTGTCGCCACCAACGACGTCCACTATGTGGCCCGGGAGGATGCGGAGGCTCAGGATGTTCTGATGTGCATCCAGATGGGCAAGTTTGTGGACGAGGAAAACCGCATGAAGATGGAGGGGGACAACTTCTATCTCAAGAGCGAGGCGGAGATGAGACAGATTTTCGCCGCCTATCCCCAGGCCATCACCAACACGCTGGAGGTCGCGGATAAATGCGACCTGCAATTTGTGTTTGGAAAACTGTGCCTGCCCCACTATGATATGCAGGAGGGCGTCACCAACACGGAGTATCTCAAAAGACTCTGCGAGGAGGGGTTGGAACGCAAATGCGCGGGCAAGGGGGAG
>JAHZEH010000361.1:288-1682 GCA_019421925.1 Clostridia bacterium | reverse complement strand
GGGTCCTTTTCGTTAAAAGCCATGTGAATGTCCTCCTTATAAAAATTGGAATTGGAAAAAGCGAAACAGAGGCCCAATGTATCCTTGTATACAATGCTGGGTCCGAAGGAATCCCGCCGCCCGAAGCGGCGGGATCAATCCATCGGGCGATTGATCTTTACTGGAGCTGGCCCATAAATTCGGCCAGGCGGTTCAGGCCTTCCTGGATGTTGGCCATGCTGGTGGCATAGGAGAGCCGGCAGAAATCGTCCGCCTCGAAGGCAATGCCGGGGACGATGGCCACCTTCTCGCCCTCCAGAAGGGCGGAACAGAAGCTCAGGGAACTATGAATCTCCTTGCCTTTATAGGTCTTGCCCAGAGCGCCCGTGATGTTGAGCATGACGTAGAAAGCTCCGTGGGGCAAGAGACAGGAGAGGCCGGGGATGGAGTTGATGCGCTCCACCATATATCTGCGGCGCCTGTCAAACTCCTCGACCATGGCGTCCAAGGCGCCGGTGGGACCGTTCAGGGCGGCGACGCTGGCGAACTGGGCCATGGAGTTGGGATTTGAGGTGGCGTGGCTCTGGAGGTTGCCCATAACCTTAGCGATTTTGAGGCTGGCAGCGGCGTATCCGATGCGCCAGCCCGTCATAGCATAGGCCTTGGACATACCGTTGATGACAATGGTGCGCTCCTTGATGTCCTCGCCCAGGGAGGCGATGGAGACGTGCTGCGCGCCGTCGTAGACCAGCTTCTCGTAGATCTCGTCGGAGATAACGGCGAAGTCCTTCTCGCAGGCCAGCTCTGCCACCTGCTGGAGAAATTCCCTGGAAAAGACATAGCCGCAGGGATTGCTGGGGCTGTTGATGACCAGGGCCTTGGTCCTGGGGGTTACAGCCGCGCGGATCTCTTCAATGGTGGGGACAAAGCCGTTTTTCTCCCCGGCCTCCACAAAAACAGGGGTTCCGCCGTTGATCTTGACCAGCTCCGGATAGGAAACCCAGCAGGGGGAGGGGATGATGACCTCGTCGCCCGGGTTCAGGAGGGCGGCGAAGGCGTTGAACAGGGAGTGCTTTGCGCCGTTGGAGATAACAATCTGAGCGGGTTCATACGACAAACCGTTATCCCTCCGGAACTTGTCGCAGACAGCCTGCTTGAGGGCGGCGGTGCCGGAGGCGGGAGTATACTTGGTCATGCCCTTGTCAAGCGCCTCTTTCGCGGCGTCCTTGATAAACGAGGGCGTATCGAAATCCGGCTCGCCCGCGCCAAAACCGATGACATCCAGGCCCTCGGCGCGCATGCGCTTGGCCTGGGCGTCAATTTCCAGCGTCAGGGAAGCGGCGATGGAAAGGCAGCGTTGTGAAAGTTGCATGAAAGTAGCCTCCTCAGATTTGCAATGGCATTCTATAATCTTT
>JAHZEH010000361.1:0-249 GCA_019421925.1 Clostridia bacterium | reverse complement strand
AAACGAGCGGGCGTCAACGGTGTATTTTGCATGTACTTTATCATTATAATTCATGGAATGCTTTTGTCAAGTGTTAACCAACGAGAAAACAGCGGCAAAAAGGCCGCTGTTTTCTAAAAGGTTTCTTTTGGTGTGAAAGAACAAAAAACGGGAATTGCAAAAGGAAATTCCTGCAATTATTTCACAACATACTGCTGCTTGACATAGCCGACAATGTCGCCCGCCTGAATCTTATACCAGTCGCCCTCC
>JAHZEH010000360.1 GCA_019421925.1 Clostridia bacterium | reverse complement strand
CCCTGCGGGTGGAGCGTCATGTGGAGAACGCTCTGAAGGTGGTGGACTATCTGAAGAACCACGAGAAGGTGGAGCGGGTCAGCCATCCCTCTCTGAGCGGCCATCCCCATCACGAGCTCTACCGCAGGTATTTCCCCCGGGGCGGCGCATCTATTTTCACCTTTGACGTCAAAGGCGGGGAGGAGGCGGCCCGGAAATTCATCGACTCCCTGGAGGTGTTTTCCCTGCTGGCCAATGTGGCGGACGTGAAGTCCCTGGTGATCCATCCCGCATCCACGACCCATGCCCAGCTCTCAGAGGAGGAGCTCAGGGCTCAGGGCATTGGGAAAAACACAGTCCGCGTCTCCATCGGGACGGAGCATATAGACGACATTCTGGAGGACCTGGAACAGGCTTTTCGGAGAATCTGATGGGGAGGGAATCCGGACATTTTTTAGGAGTTTATGAGAAACTCTTGACGGCAGGATTTCTTCCTGCTAAACTGTGAAACAATTCAAGAGCACCGAAACCGGCGAAGCGGAAATCAAACCGTGCGTGCACTTCCAGAGAGCGGGGGCTGGGCTGGAACCCCCGTAGAACGCAGCGCGGCAAATGGACCGCAAAGGGCGAGGGGAACGGGTCCGCGCGACCTCAGTATCTGAGACGTATGCCTACGTTACAAGGCGGAAAATGTGTTGGCATTTTCGCAGAGCGGCTTGAAGTACAGGCCCCAAAGGTGGCACCACGGGTATATTCCCCGTCCTTTCAGGAGGACGGGGTTTTTGTTTTTTCCAGGCGCCCCGAAGGCGGAAAACCGGGCGCAGGCCAACAGCTGCGCGGCCCTCAATGAACGAAAAGGAAGGAAAGAATTATGATGAAAAAGTTGTTCGTCCTGGCCCTCTCCGCCTTGATGCTGTGCGCTTCTCTGGCGGGATGCTCCGCCGCCCCCGCCGGGGAGGGGGAGGGAGCCAAAATTCGGATTGGTATCATTCAGCCCATGGAGCACACCTCCCTGACCCAAATCCGGCAGGCCATACTCGCCCGCTTTGAGGAGCGGGGGGTCGGGGATCAGATCGAGATTCTCTATAAGGACGCCCAGGGCGACCCGGGTAACATTACCACCATCGTCAACCAGTTTGTGGGGGACAGGGTGGACTATATCATCCCAATCGCTACGGGCCCGGCCCAGGCCGCCGCTGCGGCTACCAGGGACATCCCCATCGTCTTTGCCGCCGTGTCCTATCCGGTGGACGCGGGACTGGTGACCGCCAACGACAGGACGGACGGCAACATCACCGGTGTGTCCAACGCGATTGCTATTGAGGATATTTTCTCCCTGGCAGGGCAGCTCACGCCGAATGCCAGGCATTTCGGTATCCTGTTCAACCTGGGGGAGGTCAATGCCGTTTCCAGCGCCCAGCGGGCTATGGACTTCTGCAACGCCAACGGCCTGACCTATACCGTCTCCAACATCTCCTCAACGGGCGAGCTCCAGCAGGCCGCCGAGGCCCTGGCTGAGAAGGTGGACGCCATTTTTGTACCCAACGACAACTCCATCGCCTCCGCCATGGGTACGCTGGCCGGCGTGGCTATCGGGGCCAGGATTCCCGTCTATGTGGGCGTGGATTCCATGGTGGCGGACGGCGGACTTGCCTCTGTGGCCTGTGACTACGACGTGCTGGGCGAACAGGTTGCCGACATGGTAATCCGGCTCATGGAGGGC
>JAHZEH010000359.1 GCA_019421925.1 Clostridia bacterium | reverse complement strand
TGGTATGATAACACAGAGAGTAGGAGGAAATTATAGTCTTTCTTCTCTTTTTTGTCGTCTTTTTCACAATTGTTTCTTTTTCCGACAATTAAAAGCACAACCTTGCCCATTTAATGGGACAAGGCGGGGCTTTTGGTTATTATCTATTTATTTTCCTTTGGACCAATCATGAAAAAAGGCAGGTGTAGGTTTTTGAAAGGGCTAACTTTTAAAGGAGGCGTCCATCCGCTGCATAAACAGCACGAGGGAAAGACGCTTTCCAGTGGTTCCCCCCTCAAAGAGTATGTTGCCCGAACGCTGGTCATCCCTATGAGCCAGCACATCGGCGCGCCGTGCAAACCTCTCGTGGAAGTAGGCGACGAGGTGAAGCTCGGTCAGAAGATTGGCGAACCGGCGGGTTTTGTGAGCGCGCCGATTTTTGCCAGCGCCTCCGGCAAGGTTGTTGCCGTCGAACCGCGCCCCCATGTCAACGGCATGCAGGTGCTCTCCGTTGTCATTGAGGACGACGGCAAGGATACCCTGGATGAATCCGTTCAGCCACACGGCACGGTCGATTCCCTCTCCGGTGAGGAGATCCGCAAGATCATCTCTGACGCCGGTATCGTGGGCATGGGCGGCGCCGCGTTCCCGACCCATGTCAAGTACGCCCTCAAGCCCGAGCAGAAGGTCGATTATATCATTCTCAACGGCGCAGAATGTGAACCTTACCTGACTTCCGACCACCGCATGATGCTGGAGCACAGCGATAAAATCGTGCGCGGCGCCCGCGCCCTCATCAAGGCCAGCGGCGCTCCCAAGGCGGTCATTGGCATTGAGCAGAACAAACCCGACGCCATTGAGGCCATGCGCAAGGCCGTTGAGGAGTACAAGGACGGCTATGACATCACGGTGGCCGAGCTTCAGACCAAGTACCCTCAGGGCGGTGAAAAACAGCTCATCTACGCCATCACCCGCCGCGAGGTCCCCAAGGGCGCCCTGCCCATCGCTACGGGCTGCATTGTCTCCAATGTGAGCACGGCGGCTGCGGTCTGCGATGCCATCGAGACGGGCATGCCCCTGGTTAAGCGCGCCGTTACAGTGACGGGCGCCGTTATGAGACCCTCCAACCTTATTCTGCGCATCGGCACGCCCTATCAGGAGATCATCGATTTCTGCGGCGGCTTCAAGGGCGAGCCCACCAAGATCATCAGCGGCGGCCCCATGATGGGCATCGCCGTGACTAACACGGACGTCCCCACCACCAAGGGCACCTCGGGCATCACTATCTTCAGCGCCGCTGAGGACAAGATCCCGGAGGAGAGCAACTGCCTGCGCTGCGGCCGCTGCGTTGATATCTGCCCCATGGGCCTCAGCCCGCAGCAGCTCAACATGGCGTATCTGCGGGGCCGTGTGGACCTGCTTCAGGAATACGACGCCATGAGCTGCATCAACTGCGGAAGCTGCACGTATATCTGTCCCGCAAAGCGTAACCTTGCGCAATCCATCAATTTGGGCAAAAAGCTGATCGCTAAAGCCCAGAAGAAATAAGAAGGGGGGATTCATTCATGGATAAGCTATTGCGAGTGTCCCCGTCGCCCCATGTCCGTTCCGAGCGCACGACGACCAACATCATGGCCGATGTTCTGATCGCTCTGCTGCCCGCGGGCATTGCCGGCGTCTGCTTCTTCGGGGTCAATGCTTTTGTACTGATGGCCTTGGGTGTCCTCTCCGCTGTTGCGGCGGAGGCGCTCTGGCAGAAATGCACCAAACGGAGGGTGACGATCGGCGACCTGAGCGCCGCA
>JAHZEH010000358.1 GCA_019421925.1 Clostridia bacterium | reverse complement strand
CGCAACCCGGGCGGTACCTCCTGCCATCTGGTATGCGTGCCCGCCTTTGTCACGGGTTTCGACGAGTTTGACGCCAACATCCCCTTTGACCTGCTCATCACCCCCACCCTGCTCCAGGTCAACCAGAGGGGCGAGCGCTTCTCCAGCGAGACGGTGGGCGAGGACAGCATGCTCATGGGCGCGAACTATCACGCCGCACAGGGCGAATACTACTACACCCTCATCTCCAAGCCCCTCATGGACGGCATCGCGGAGCAGGGCACGGCCTACACCGGCATGGTGGGCAAGCCCCTGACCTTCAGCTTCAAGGGCCAGGCCATCCAGGCTGACGTCCCCATGCCCAACATCGAGGCCGTGCTGGAGGCCGCCGTAGAGCAGGGCCTGGCCTACAAGGGTGAGACCATCGCTGAGCTGGCCCAAAACGCCGGCATGGACGCCTCCACCCTGGAAGCCAATGTGGCCCGCTACAACGAGCTGTGCGCCGGCGGGGTAGACCTGGATTTCAACAAAAAATCCGAGTACATGTGCGCCCTGGGCGAGACCGGCCCCTTCTACGCTATCGTCGGCCAGCCGGAGATCTACGGCAGCCTGGGCAGCGTTGACACGGACGCCAACACCCAGGTTCTGAGGGAGGATGGAACCCCCATCGGCGGGCTGTACGCCACCGGCCTGGAGTCCATCGGAATCCTCTTCGACGGCGTTGCCTACACGGAGGTGGGCGGCGTTGCCCTGGGATGGGCCTTCAACTCCGGACGCATTGCCGCCCAGAGCGCGGTCTCGGCCATCCAATAGTTTCCCCATACCATCCGTGCCGGTTTTTAGGCGACAGTATTTTCCTCCCGGCCTATGGGTCCCGGACATGAAATACTGAGAAGAAGGAGAACCCGGGACTGTCAGGGGCTCCGGCCCTTGACAGTCCCGGAGGTTTTTCAGATTTGGAAACCCTTGCCCTGCAAGGGTTTCTTTATATTCCGCGCCGGCCTGAAGGAGAGCGGCCAGATACTGAATGACCGTTTGAAAAAGCTGGACGTTCTCCT
Source organism: Clostridia bacterium (assembly GCA_019421925.1). Taxonomy (GTDB): domain Bacteria; phylum Bacillota; class Clostridia; order Christensenellales; family CALWSW01; genus JAHZEH01. The sequence continues at coordinate 745 of JAHZEH010000358.1, read as the reverse complement.
TTTCGATACGCTGGGGATTCGCCGTTGCGCCCAGCCTCAACTGCTGATATCATGGTATCACAAGATTGCCAAGGAGGTGGCGCCATGCTCTGGAGCGAGCTGTTCCCACAGTCTCTCAAGCCCGGCTTTGACATGATCACCCAGTATATCAACTCCCCCCTCTGGCTCCCTCTGTGCCGGTTTATCGAAAGCACCTATTCCGTATTGCCAACCATAGAATACAGTAGATGCAGCGGCGCCATGGGCTGGAATGTCAAATACCGCAAGGGAGGCCGCGCCCTGTGCACCCTTTATCCCAATCAGAATTTTTTCACCTGCCTGATCTCTATCGGGAGAAGGGAGGAGCCGGGGGCTGAGCTTCTGCTCCCCTCCTGCTCGGCCTATCTGCAAAAGCTCTACCGGGAGGCCGGAGGCATCAACGGCTCCCGCTGGCTGATGATCGACGTGACCAGCGAGGAGATCCTGGAGGACGCCAAAAGGCTCATCCAGTTGAGGGTCCCTGCCGGCAGAAGGGGCGGGCACGCCTGACGGAGAGTGCCGAGAGGCAACAGAAGGGGAAAGGCTGCTGCACTATGCTCTTCCAATAGGTCCGTATCCGTTCCCGATGGCATGGGACAAAAAAATGGCCGGAACCCCGGAGGTTCCGGCCATTTGGGTTCAATAATGGGGAAAGACGCAGAGCTTGCCCGTCACGGGATGCGGCAGCGTAATGAGGGGCAGTCCGTAAGCCTCCCCCGCCCTGGGA
>JAHZEH010000357.1:273-1784 GCA_019421925.1 Clostridia bacterium | reverse complement strand
AACGCGTGGCCCTGCCGTTACTCCATCCCGGATCTCAACGCCATGGGCAGCGAGGTGGCGGTGGAGTCCATTGAGATCGTTCACGAGGGCCTCTCCAGGGTCTCCGCGGGCGACGCGGGCACCGCTTCGAACATCTAAGAACAAAGGCCCCAAGGGGCGCCGGGCAAGGCGGAACAAAACCGCCTTGCCTGCCATAAGGCGGGGGACAGCCGCCCTATGGCAGGCAAGGCAGGAGAGGGCCTTGGGCGCGGGGGCAAATGAAAAGGAAGGGAACGCATCATGCAGACTGAATTTGAATTTATGCTGCCCAAGGGCTATGTCGACGGGGAGGGCGAGGTGCACCGCAAGGGCGTCATGCGCCTGGCCACTGCGGCCGACGAGATTCTGCCCCTGCGCGACCCGCGCGTTCAGCAAAACGGCGGTTATCTTTCCATCATCCTGCTTTCGCGCGTCATCACCAAGCTGGGGACGCTGCCCGCCATCAGCACCAAGGTCATCGAGAATCTCTTCACCGTGGACATCGCCTATCTGCAGGACCTCTACCAGCGCATCAACATGGCGGATGTGCCCAATTACAAGGTCACCTGCCCCAAGTGCGGCAATGAGTTTGAGCTCCCGCTGGATTTTTTAATCGAATAGGGCTTGTGCTTTATCCGGCAGACAGGCTCTATGAAGAAATGGCTTTCCTAAGCTATTACCTCCACTGGTCCCACGACGAGGTCATGAGATTGGATCATAAGGAGCGCCGGAGATGGTGCAGCGAGATTTCCAAGATCAATAAGAAATTGAACGGCACCCCTCAGAACGTCTTTGAGAAGTAAAGGAAAAGGAGGCTGCGCCCCCCACGCGCAATCGAGCTATGGCGGATAAGAATACGGAGATTTTAACGCACCCCTACCGTGTGTTTCGATATAAAGTGGAGATTGATTCCATCACGTCCGGCGCGTTTTCCGAGGTCTCGGGATTCGACCTGTCGGTGGACGTGGTGGAGTACCGTGTGGGCAACTCCTCCCGGACCACCATGCAGAAGGTCCCCGGGTTGACCAAATTCGGCAACATCACCCTCAAACGGGGGGTGCTGGGAGAACTGGACTCCCTGGAGTGGGTGCTCTCGGTGGCGTCGAGCGGCACGGCCAAGCCCACGGGAATCCAGCGCCGCAACGTGACCATTACCCTGCTCGACGACGACGGCGGCGACGGCCCCAAATGGGAGATCGTCAACGCCTGGCCCGCGTCCTACCGGATGAGCGACATGAACGCCTCATCCAGTGAGATCGCTTTTGAGAGCATTGAGCTGGCCCACGAGGGCTTTACCCGCATCGAGCCCAAGGGCAGCACGGCAGATAACAAAGTCGGCTCCATCCTGAAATACCAGGGCAAGGACGCGGCCAAGAAATAACTGAGAGAATTGCAGGGAGGTGAGCGCGCGTGCTGGATTTTTTTACAGAGCCCCATGAGCATCTCGCGTGTTATTTTAACGTAGCGCTGGGAACCGACCTCTTTGGGAGATT
>JAHZEH010000357.1:0-209 GCA_019421925.1 Clostridia bacterium | reverse complement strand
GGAAACCTTCTATGAGGGCGGCCGCAACGATGCGCCGCTGTATTTCGCCTCCCATCCGCTGCCCCAGAGGCTGGTGCTCGAGGGAGGGATCATGTCTGTCAAGCAGATGGGCCTGTGGCTGACCGCCGCCAATTCCGGCATGTTCCCCAGAGTGGCCGGTCTGATTACCCTCTGTGATGCTGACGGCAGCATGGTACAGAATTGGACGA
>JAHZEH010000356.1 GCA_019421925.1 Clostridia bacterium | reverse complement strand
GCTATGCGTCACGGGCTATACATGTGGGGACCTCTTTTTGCAGGACTGTCTGCTGAATGGGGCGGTAGAGGCTCTTCACCGGATTGTCCAGGCCAGCGCCGAAATGGAATTGTTGACAGTCGTGGGCCTTCCTCTTACCTTTGAGGGGAAACTGTATAACTGCGCCGCCGTCGTATTCCGGGGCGGAGTGCTGGGGATTGTACCCAAGACCAACCTTCCAAATTACGGCGAATTTTATGAGAAGCGGCATTTTACGCCCGCTCCTCTCCAGAACGGCGAGATAGTTCTTTTGGGGGAGCGCATCCCCTTTGGCTCCAAACTTCTTTTCCAGTGCGCCGCCATGCCGGAATTTACTCTGGGCGTGGAGATATGCGAGGATCTCTGGGCGCCGCTTCCACCCTCCACAGGACTCTGTCTCGGAGGGGCCGCTGTGATCGCCAATCTCTCGGCCAGCGATGAGACCGCCGGCAAGGCCGCCTACCGGCGGGAACTTGTCTGCGGCCAGTCCGGCCGGATGAATTGCGCCTATCTCTACGCGGACGCGGGGGAGGGAGAGTCCACGACCGATATGGTGTTTGCGGGCCACAACCTCATAGCGGAGGACGGGGTGCTTCTGTGTGAGAGCGGGCTCTTCCGAAATGAGATGGCAGTATCCGATGTGGATTTGCAGCGCATCGCATACGAGCGCCGCCGTATCACCACATTCCCGTCCGGGCAGGGGGAATACCGCCGGGTGCTGTTTGAGATGGGGTTGGGGGAGATGGAGCTGGAACGCACCATTGTGCGGAGGCCCTTTGTGCCCGAGAACCAAGGGGACCGCGCCGCCCGCTGCGAGGAGATTCTGGCCATTCAGTCATACGGCCTGCGCAAGCGCATTGCCCATACCCGCTGCAAGAAGGTGGTGCTCGGCATCTCGGGGGGACTGGATTCCAGCTTGGCGCTGCTGGTGGCGGCCAGGGCCATGGATCTGCTCCAGAGACCCCGCACGGATATCGTCGCTGTGACGATGCCCTGCTTCGGTACCACCCGGCGGACCCGGAGCAACGCGGAACTGCTGACCCTCGGGCTGGGCGCTCAGCTGCGGACTGTGGATATTACCAAAGCGGTGCTTCAGCACTTTGAGGATATAGGGCATCCCTATGAGAATCACGACGTGACCTTTGAGAACTCCCAGGCCAGGGAACGCACCCAGGTGCTTATGGATATCGCCAACCAGGAAGGGGGGCTGGTCATCGGAACAGGGGACCTCTCGGAGCTGGCGCTGGGCTGGGCCACCTATAACGGCGACCACATGTCCATGTATGGCGTGAACGCCTCCATCCCCAAGACCCTGATCCGCCACATTGTTCAATATGAGGCGGATATCAGCCGGGACGAAAAAATGAGGCAGGTGCTCTATGATATCCTGGATACGCCCGTCAGCCCGGAGCTCCTGCCGGCCAAGGACGGGGAGATCTCCCAGAAGACGGAAAGCCTGGTGGGGCCCTATGAGCTGCACGACTTCTTCCTTTATTACATGATCCGCTGGGGATTTTCCCCCAAAAAGATACTGCGCCTGGCCGGGCGGGCCTTTGAGGGGGAATACGACAGGGAGACCATCCTCTTCTGGCTCAGGACCTTCTACCGCCGGTTCTTTGCCCAGCAGTTCAAGCGCTCCTGCCTGCCGGACGGCCCCAAGGTGGGTTCTGTCACGCTCTCCCCCCGGGGGGACTGGCGGATGCCCAGCGACGCCTGCGCGGCGCTGTGGCTGGACGAGCTGGAAGGGCTGTAAACATGGCATGAGAGCGAGGAGAATTCTTCGCTCTTGCGTTTTCATAAGAAATTCCAAAGGGTTTCTAACAAAACTGTAAGCTG
>JAHZEH010000355.1 GCA_019421925.1 Clostridia bacterium | reverse complement strand
CAGAACATAGGCGCCCAGGTCCTGAGGCGTGAAAGCGAACTTCCAGTAGACCCATTTGTCACGGGTCGCGCCCGTGGTGTCGAAGCGGGTCCAGGTCGCGCCGCCGTCCATTGAGAACTCCAAGGCGGTGATCTTCTGGTCGTAGGCGTCCGCGTATCCCTCAAAGGTGTATGGCTCGCCCACGGGGATAATCTGGCCCTCCTGGGTGTAGAAGACGCCTACGTTGGGCTTGTTGGCATAGCCGCCCTCCTCGGTCTCCCAGCCCAGGTACATGTAGTAGTCCTCCTCCGGGCCCTCCTCGACGATGATGTTGCTGAGCTGCTTGATGCACTCCGCCGCCGAGCCGCCGCCCACCCACAGCTGCACGGGGTAGCCATGGACGGGGGTCAGGCGCTTGCCGTCGATCTCATAGACCAGATAGGCTTCGCTCTCTTCCAGATGGCTCAGGTGAACGGGGATAGTGAAGCCGTCGATGGCGGTGGGCAAAAGGGTGGTAGCGGTTTTTTTAAGACCGGCCTTTTCCAGCAGCCAGGAGAGGGGGACGCCCTTGATTTTGCAGTTGGCCAGCAGGGGGCCGCCGGTGGGGTTAATGGTGCAGTGCATGAGCATGGTGGTCTCCACGACAGGGGCCTCGGCGATGAGCTCGCCCAGGGTCATGGTGAACTCGTTTTCCACTGCGCCGGAGACGGAGATGGGCCAGCTGTCGAAGATGGACGGGTCGGCTTCCACGCCCGCCAGCTCCGCCGCGTAGCGCACATAGTCCTGATCGTAGCACAGCCAGTTGAAATAGAATACGTTCTCAGCGGGGATGGTCATATCCTGGTCGAAGGAGAATTCGCCCTGGACGTTCTCCACGGGGACAATGCCGCGCAGAAGCTCATGCTTAGCCTCGTCCCAGAGGCGCATGCCCTGGCCATCGTTGGTGGCGGCATGGCAGCTCCAGCAGTCTCCGCCGAAACCGGAATCCTTGTCGTGGATGCCGTGGATGAGGGACCCAAAGCCGTAGAACTCGGTGAGATACCCTGGGGAATAGCTGTGGCAGTCCAGGCACTGGGTGACGGTGGACTGGATGCCGAAGCTGTTGCTCAGGTCCACGTGGTCATAGTCCATCGCTTTGAGGGTCTCGTTCATGTCGGCGTGGCAGGCGGAGCACCCTCTGTTGTCGGCGTTGAGGTAGTAGTTGTTGTAGTAGAGGGTGGAGGCGGGGTTGTGGTAGACGCCCGCGAAATATTCCGTGGGCGTGCGCTGAACCTGGACGCCATTGCTGAGGGTGGTCACCTTGGGCGCATACTCCTCCGCACGGGCCTGCATGGTATCCTCAAGCTCCTCGATCTTGTCGTAGCCAGGATAGGGCTGCTCTTCCCCGGGCGTCCCGGAAGGTTCCTCCGAGGCGGCAGGCGTCTCCACCGGCGCCGGGGTCTCTGCAGGGGCCTCAGAAGGGGCCGCGGTGGGGGCGGGCGTGTGAGTCTGCGCGGGCGTTTCAGCCGGGCTGCAGGCGCTCAGCAGCATTGCCGCACAGAGCAGCAGGGCAAGGCAGGATTTTTTCATGGTTCTTCTCTCCCTTCCAAAATGGTATGAAAACGGGCAGAGGAATTCCTCTGCCCATATATCGTACCGTATTCTATTCTCCCTGCAAATGCGCGCAGCCACAAGTTCGGTTGTCCTCATCCACAATGGGGCGCACCGGAATCTGCATGCATACAAACATGTCGTAGCCCGATTTTTCAAAGATGGAAGCCTCGGCAAGCACCTCCCCAAAGTAGTCCCCTGCAATCTGAAGGCCCTGCTCCCCGGCCAGGGCGGAGAGAGAGAGCAGTTCCATGCCCTCGGCCCGGCAGCCCTCCCGGTCGGTCAGCACCAGGCGGATCTGCTTGCACAGATACTGTCCGGCGGGCAGGGGAACGCTTCCGGGCAGGTCCTCCTCCGTG
>JAHZEH010000354.1 GCA_019421925.1 Clostridia bacterium | reverse complement strand
GCTGCGGGACTGGTCTGCCCGGTAGAAACGTTCAAAGATGCGCTCCCGGTTTTCCGGCGGGATGCCCGGTCCATGATCCTCTACCTGGACGGTCAGGCTGTGGGCGGAGACATCCGCCCGGAGGATGATCCCGCCGCCTTCTCCTGTGTAGTGCACCGCGTTGTCCAGCAGGATGGCGATCACCTGGCGGATGCGCTGGGCGTCCCCACGGTAGGGCGGAAAGGGGGAATCCGGCAGGGCCAGAGAGAGACGCTGGGATTTGGCGCGGGCGAGGGGCTCATAGGATTCGTAACACTCGATGAGCAGGGTGTCCCAGTCCACGGGGGAGAAGCGGACGGACCAGGTTTGCGCGTCGGCGCTGGCCAGGATGAGCAGGTCGTCCACCAGTTGGGCCATGCGGTCGCACTCCCGCTCAATGTTGTGGGTGAAGCGCTCCGGATGGGCGGTGTTGAGCCGCAGGGCGGAGGCGGAGGCGGAGATGACGGCCAGGGGGGATTTCAGCTCATGGGAGGCCGCCGCGACGAATTCCACCTGCTTGCGGGCATGCTGTTCATAGGCGCGCAGCCGGGAGAGGAAGAACCGGTTGAGCACCAGAAAGGCGAGAAAGCTGACTGCGGCCAGCCCCAGGAAGATGACGCGCTGGCGCAGAAGAAGACGGTCCTCCCGGCGCATGTCCTTGAGCACGGTCAGAGTGTACCAGCCGCCCTGGTAAGGAACGACCGAGACGGAGGCGAGATAGCGCTCCTTCTGCGCGCCGTGCAGCGTAAAGGACACGTTGGTTGTCTCCAGGGAGGAGAAGGGGGGCAGGCCCAGGTCCAGGCCGTAGTCCGCCAGCGCGGTGGCCTGCGCGGAGGCGATGAGCTCGGCCCGGTCCGTCAGGGTGGTCCAGGAGCCGGGAAAGGAAAGGGGAACCCCGCGGTCCTGAATGGAGAGGACCAGGCGGCTCCCGGCCTCTGTCTGGGCCAGCCAGGTGCGGCTGATTATGCTGTCGCTCTCCAGTTTATAGATTATGCTGTTGACATTGCCACGGAAGGCTTCGAGGGAACTCTCACGCAGCTGGGTCTCTGAGACGGTCAGAGCGGAAAAGGCCAGGAAAAACAGGACGCAGCCGATGGCCAGCGTATACAAAAAGACCATACGGCTGCGGATATGTTTTAACATGAGGCGCCTCCCTCCAGACGGTATCCGACGGAGTGGACCGTCTTGATAGCGGTGGCGCTGCCCACGGACTGCAGGCGGCGGCGCAAAAAGTGGATATAGCTGTCCAGATTGCCGTCCTCCACGTCCGCGTCGTTCCCCCAGACCCGGGCGAAAAGCTGGGGACGGGGGAGGGTCTGGCCAGGACTGCGGAAAAGGGCCTCCAGGAGCTGGAGCTCCCGCTTGGAGAGCGTGCAGGAGCCGCTGGGTCCCGAGAGGCTCTGATGGGAGAGGTCGAGGGTTGCGTCGCCGCAGGTCAGCGTCTGGGCGGGCTCCCACTGTTGGGGGCGCCGGGCGAGGGCGCGGAGGCGGGCCAGGAGCTCCGCCATGGCGAAGGGTTTGACCAGATAGTCGTCCGCGCCCGCGTCGAGACCCTCCACCCGGTCCCCTACGCCGTTGAGGGCGGTGATCATCAGCACGGGGACGCTTACCGAGTTCTTTCTCAGAATGGAGAGCAGAGTGAGTCCGTCGAGGGCGGGGAGCATGCGGTCAAGCAGAAGCAGATCATGGGACTTCTGCATGCCGAGCAGGAGCGCCTCATCGCCGCTGTGGCAGAATTCGGTCTCATATCCCGCCTCGGTCAGATGCAGGCAAATAGCCTCGCACAGGGTACGGTCATCCTCCACAACCAGAATCCTCATAACATTTCTCCTTCACATTACACCTGTTTTTACATCTATATTGTAGCATCCGGTTCTTGAAAAGTCTTGAAAAAGAGGGGATTGTCCTTCCAGGCCTTTTTA
>JAHZEH010000353.1 GCA_019421925.1 Clostridia bacterium | reverse complement strand
CCAATATTGACGACCACTGCGCCCAGCAGATGCTGGAGGGGATTTCCTGCCCCTCCATGACCTTCGGCATCTGCGAGAATGCCGACACCTACGCCAAGAACATCGACATCACTCCCAGAGGCGTTTCTTTTGATATGTACCTGCCTGTCTCCCTGGAGGACATCCACACAAAGTCCAGCATGCATGTCAAGCTGAGCATACCGGGTCTGTTCTCCGTATATAACGCCATGGGGACGGCTGCGGCCGCCTTTGCCTTGGGCATCTCCCCGCAGATCATTAAAGGCGGGCTGGAGGAGATGATCAGCGTCTCGGGGCGGTTGGAGCATCTGGCCGTGCCCGGCAGGAACTACTCCGTCCTTCTGGACTACGCCCATGCGCCCGATGCGCTGGAGAATATCCTCAAGACGGTGCGCTCCTTCACAAGAGGGCGGCTCATCACGCTCTTTGGCTGCGGGGGCAACCGGGACCGGGCCAAGCGGCCTGTCATGGGGGAGATCGCCGGGCGCTACAGCGACTACTGCATCATCACCACCGACAACCCCCGGGACGAGGCGCCGATGGATATCATGCGCGCCATCGAGGAGGGGATGAACCGCTCAGGCTGCGACTATGCCATGATTGAAAACCGCAGGGACGCCATCCGCTTTGCGCTGCAGATCGGCCGGGAGGACGACACTATTGTTCTGGCGGGCAAAGGGCATGAGACCTACCAGGAGATTCGGGGCGTCAAACACCATTTTGATGAGAAAGAAATTGTCGCTGAATTGGCCGCGGAGCTGCCGCCTCTCCATTCAACGGAAAAATAATTGGGGTAGATACTGAAGATGGAACAACTGATCCTTTCGATTTTATTCGCCTTCCTCATCTGCATTGTGCTGGGGCCCCTTGTGATTCCGCTGCTGCACAAGCTGAAGTTTGGGCAGAACGTGCGGGATGACGGGCCCAAGAAGCACCTTGCAAAGGCTGGAACCCCCACGATGGGCGGCGTGATCACAATTTTCGCCGTCTCTTTGGTGACGCTTCTGATGGGCAAGGGCAGCCAGGAATTCTCGATTGTGACTGTATTGGTCATGGTGGGATACGGGCTCATCGGCTTCCTGGACGACTTCATCAAAGTCAAGATGAAGCGCTCCCGGGGACTTCGGGCCTACCAGAAGATCATCGGGCAGTTTGGGCTGGCGCTGGTGATCGCCATCTGGGCCTACCGCAACCCCATGGTGGGGTCGGTGGTCAACGTGCCCTTCCTGAACATTGAATGGGATCTGGGCTGGTTCTATATCCCCTTTGCTGTATTTGTCATCATAGCCATTGTCAACTCCGTCAATCTGACGGACGGGCTGGACGGCCTGGCCTCGGGCGTTATGATGATTGACGCGGTAATCTACGGGGTGATCTGCGCCATTCTGACCGCTGCGGCGGCGGAAGCGGGCAATGTTATGCTCGCCGCCAACCTGAACAATGAGATGATCTTTGCCGGTGCGCTGGCAGGGGGCTGCCTGGGCTTTTTACGCTTCAACGCCTATCCGGCCCGGGTATTCATGGGGGACACCGGTTCTCTTGCCCTGGGAGGGGCCCTCTCCATGCTGGCGATTTCAACCCGCTCCATGCTCATTGTTCCCATCATTGGCATCATGTTTATGATGTCCTCCATCTCGGTGATTCTGCAGGTGGGCTCCTATAAGCTGCGCAACAAGAAGCGGGTTTTTCTCATGGCTCCGCTGCACCATCATTTTGAGCTCAAGGGCTTCCCGGAGACCAAAATTGTTTCGATGTACATGATCATCACCGCTGTGGCGGGACTGGTTGTGCTGCTCAATTACGTTTGACTATGGAATCGAGGAACTGCGAAATGGATGTTAAGGGCAGGAATGCCTTGGTGATCGGCATGGCGCGAAGCGGCATTGCCAGCGCGAAGCTGCTCTGCGAGGAGGGGGCGTCCGTC